>JAQXNU010000218.1 GCA_029098165.1 Clostridiales bacterium | reverse complement strand
TTCCGCTTTTGCCTTCTCACTTGCAGGCACACGAACGAAGAATTTACTCTCATAAGCATTAATATCTCCAAGTTGCAGCGGTTTACTGCTCCATAATGTCATTACATGGGTACCAATATGTTTTGTTGCATCTACAACATCAGATACAACTGCAGAAGCAGTTGGAAGTTTACCTGCGCCACTGCCATAAAACATGATGTCTCCTAGCATATTACCCTTTACTAAGATACCGTTAAACACATCATTTACATTATATAATGGATGTTTGCTATTGATCAGCTTAGGTGTTACCATCGCATAAACTTTATCATTTACTTTTTTACTTGTTCCGAAAAGTTTAATGCTAGCGTCTAAAGCTTTAGCATATTCAAAATCTTTGGAAGTAATCTTGGTAATACCCTCGGTATAGATATTCTCATAATCTACCTGAGAACCATAAGCTAATGATGTTAAGATTGCAATTTTACGACATGCATCATAACCTTCTACATCGGCATCCGGCTTACGCTCTGCATATCCAAGATCCTGAGCCTGTTTTAATACAGACGCAAAATCTGCACCTTCATCACCCATCTTTGTTAGAATATAGTTTGTTGTACCATTTAGGATACCAGTAATTTCAGTTATTTCATCTACAGTTAAGGATTGATTGAGCGGACGAATGATTGGAATACCGCCACCAACACTCGCTTCAAATAAGAAATTAATCTTCTTTTGTTTCGCAATCTCTAATAACTCAGCTCCATGTTTCGCAACGAGTTCTTTATTAGAAGTACATACGCTCTTACCCTTTAATAAACTTTCTTTTACAAAGGAGTAAGCTGGTTCTACTCCGCCCATTACTTCAACAACAATTCCTACTTCCGGATCGTTAACGATTTCCTGAAAGTCGTGTGTCAATATATCCATAACAGGATGACCCGGAAACTCTCTTAAGTCTAAAACATATTTAATCTCAATTGCTTGACCTGCTCTCTTTGCAATTGTATCCTGGTTCTTTTCAATTACTTCATATACGCCTGATCCTACTGTGCCAAAACCTAATACTGCTATCTTCATAACAACACCTCTTCTTTATTATTCTCTTCCAAGAATCTTTAGGTAGTGAACCCCATCTAAGGACTCTATAGTATCCATCATTTGTGCAACCTCAGCTGTTTCTGGCAGAATCTCAATCCCAAGAGTTAACGACGCGATACCACCAATCGGTATGGTCTGATGTATGGTTAAGATATTCGCTTTGTTTTTTGCTATTTGATTTAAAACGACAGACAATAACCCCGGTATATCATCCATCTGCATCATAAATGTAATTGTTTTACCACGGTTATTCTCATGAAATGGAACGATGTCATCTTTATATTTGTAAAAAGAACTTCTGCTGATATCTACTGCCTCAGTAGCCTCCTGAATCGTCATAACACGCTCAGAATCGAGTAAACGTTTTGCCTCAACTACTTTCAACAATACTTCTGGCAAAGCTTTCTTTTTTACAATAAAGTACTTTTCTTCTTCCATAATAACCCCCATATTTACAAAAAAACTCATCTTACGGATCATGTGTATGTAACAGGACTACATGTGTCCGTACTGAAAAGATATATTACCACAATTTATCATATAATGCAACCCTTTTCAGAAATTCTCTCTTGACGTCTAGACAAGCCAAGTCCATTATAGTACCATGAATTTAGAACGATATAGGAGGTATCTATGCTCTATATTTCAACTGCACTTTACGTAGAAGCCCAACCATTTATTAAGCTTCACTCCTTAAAACAACAACATGAACACACGAAGTTTCAGGTGTTTTCAAATAATGAGATATGTTTGATCATAACGGGTGTAGGTGAGCTAAAAGCAAGTATTGCAATTACCTATTTATTATCCAAAGTAACGATTAAGCCTCATGATCTTTTCTTAAACTTTGGTCTTTGCGGTTCGATTGATACTACAATCCCACTCGGTTCCATTTATGCATTTCATAAGATTAGGGACTATTCAACTAAGCGTGATCTTTATCCCGATATGGTATTGCATCTGCCTTTTCCGGAAGCTAACCTAGAAACTTGCCCTTTGCAAGTAGGTACTGATCTGTCCTGTAAAGAAATCACAGAACAATTTGTTGATATGGAGGCATATGCGATTATGTATGCTGTTAGTTATTATATGCAACCACATCAGGTTTTGTTTCTAAAGGTTGTATCTGATTATGCAAATAGAGGCGATGGAACTATGGAGAAAACATCACTGCAAGAGATGCTCTGGAATGCTGTCAACAAGATAGACTCATTTTTACTCAATTCATCAACAGAATATAACTTTTTTCCACAGATATTGATGCCAATAGAGTTATCTAGTACAGAAAATGATCATATGGAGGAACTCATTCATCACTTGCACTTATCAGAGACAATGCGTTACGTATTAAAGCAACATATTATTTATTATAAAAGTCGGCACCAAAATGCAGACAACATATTAACAGACTTTGTAAAACGTCCGGAAGTAATCACATGTAAAAGTAAAATAGAAGGGAAAAAATACTTTGAACAGCTTAAAACAAGACTTATGGAATAGTTCTTTTTCTCATATTTATGTGGAAGAAGGCATTCAACACTCAAAAAAAGCGAAGGAGATCTTGCAAAGATTCCCAAATGCTGCTGTCATCCCAATCAAGCACTATAAGGATATCTTTAACCGTAATCATCAAAATTTCCATGTACAGGCGCTACAACGAAAACTAATTCTAGCCAAAAATTCAGGACAACTGATTTTTCAAGGCGCACCTGTCTGTCAAAATTTTGGAGAAAAATATTTCTACTATACAAGTAATATCCTAAACTGCATCTATAACTGCGAATACTGCTATTTGCAAGGAATGTATCCAAGCGCTAATCTCGTAGTTTTTCTTAACTTATGGGATAATTTTAAAGAACTCGAGTCTTTACTTAAGGAACATCCTGTTTATGTCTGTATCTCCTATGATACCGACTTACTTGCGCTCGAAAATATATTTCATTTCCTGTCGGACTGGATCTCATTTGCTAAACTTCATCCTAATCTGACAATTGAAGTTCGGACCAAAAGCGCGCAAACAGAGATCATGCGTCAGCTAGAACCACTTCCTAACATCATTTATGCCTGGACATTGTCACCGGATGAGATTCAAAAGCGGTATGAACATAATACACCGTCCCTAGCCAATCGCCTTACTGCACTTTTAACTGCACTCAGCTGTGGACATCAAATCAGAATCTGTTTTGACCCACTTCTCAATGTACCTAACGCACTGAATATGTATCAATCCTTTATTAAGGACGTGTTTTCAGTGGTTAACCCGGATAAGCTATATGATATCAGCCTTGGCCTATTCCGCATCTCAAAAGACTATTTAAAACAGCTACGTAAGGCAATACCAAATTCCAGCATATCCGCATACCCATATATCCAAAGTAATGGCTACTGCCATTATGAAGATTCCGTTATCAAAGAACTGCTGATTCCTATTTATCAGCAACTACTAACTTATCTACCAAAAGAAAAGATATTTATCGACCCATCTGTAATCTTAAATTGTGATAGATAACTACTAATTATCTAAATAACTCACCTATGAAAGGAGTATCTTTTATGCCTACTGCTATTGTTACTGGAGCTTCTTCCGGTATCGGAAAAGCCATTGCAAATGTTTTACTTGATGAAGGAATTGAAGTCTATGGGATTGGTCGTACCTTTACCGATTCCATTCATACTCCTTTATTTCATCCCATCTGCTGCGATCTTTTAGATACAACGCAGTTATGTACCATCGTGAAAGAGATTCAATCCGTAAAGTCGATCAATTACTTAATCAATTGTGCAGGTGTCGGCTACTACGGTTTGCACGAAGAACTCAACCCTGCAAAAATCCACGAAATGGTTACTGTCAATGTTGAAGTTCCGCTTCTACTGACCAATTTAGTTCTTCGTAATATGAAGTCTTGCCAGGGTACGATCATCAATATTTCTTCTGTCACAGCGCAAAAAAGCAACCCTCATGGCTGTGCCTATGGTGCCACAAAGGCTGCTCTTAGTAGTTTTTCAAATTCTCTGTTTGATGAAGCTAGAAAATATGGCATTCGTGTGGTCACAATCCAGCCAGATATGACACGTACTAATTTGTATCGCAATGCTAACTTTAAGGAAGGGCCTACACCAGATACCTATCTATTACCAGAAGAAATCGCTAACGCTATTAAATATATAATCAATCTAAGAGATGGTATGATTATTACAGAGCTTACGATAAAACCACAGCGTCATCAGTTGACAAAACAATAACTGATTCACTTTTTCATCTCAATTTTAATATTGCTAATAAAATTAAAATCGCACCACTGATCCAAGATAAGTCGAGTTCTGTTTTGAGTGCAAGCTTCCTTCCCAGATATTCTCCGAGCTTTATTGCAGAAACTCCGAACAAGAGGGAGGTTACAACTGCCGGCCAAGCAGGTCCTCCTGCTAGAGAAAATCCAAAACCAGCTGCCAATCCGTCCATTGATAGTGCAAAAGCAAGCGATATTGCTTCTCCTGGTGACAGTGATTTTGATAAGTCAATATCCGCCTCGATTGGATCTGCGTAAATGTTTAAGATAAAATGAAGGCTAGCAAACGAAAATCCTATGCTTGACTTGATCACCTTTTTCTTTCGGATCCATGCTTTTATTGCAAACTCAAAGAGTTTTATTATCCCTAATATTAATAAAATAGCAAAACATAAAATCTTATTAAATTCAGGTCTCAAATATGGATTCACTATACTTCCAAGCAATAGTGAAATTCCTAAAAGACCACTACATATACTTCCAACAATAAGCGCTGAATTCCAATTGATTCTCACCTTACTATTTCCATATGCAAATGCAGCGGCTAGCGCATCAATCGACAAAGCAAATGCTAAAGCCACATAATTAATCAATTTTTCACCTCTTATTTTTGCTCTATATACCATATGACAGAATTTGTTAAAGTGTGAATTGGAATAAAAAAAACTACTGATCTGATTTCTCATTTCAGTAGTTCTTATTTTAGTTACTTTCCGATTTGCTTTTTTAAGAATTGGACTGCGCTCTGTAGCTGATTATCCTGTTCCTCCGTGATTACACCAGTCAGACTCTTATCAAGCTCGATTACGACATCAGGAGTGATACCAACCTTATGAATGCTTCTACCTTTCGGAGTATAGTAATTTGAAACGGTAAGTTTCATGGCACTACCATCGTATAACGGAATGACTGACTGAACGATACCTTTACCGAACGTCTGAGTTCCCATGATCGTTCCGATTCCATAATCTTGGATAGCTCCCGAGAAGATTTCCGAAGCACTTGCACTGTTC
>JAQXNU010000217.1 GCA_029098165.1 Clostridiales bacterium | reverse complement strand
ACTTTCTTTAAAAATAGATCCTTATTTTCATAGATATAACGATTACTTTCAATATAAGGGCCTTTTCTTTTTAAGATTACTCTATGACCAATGTTATTATTCAGATAGTCCGGAATTTCGGTATCTGGATCGACACTAAAGTCGGTTACCCATTTGTAATCACCTCCATGATTCTTTACAAATGAGTATTCCGGTATCATTTCACCGCCCTCTTCTGCTGGTGGTAAATAATTGATTACTCGATCAAACTCACCTTTTCCATTTTCCACTCTTTCATAATATCCAGGAACTTCGAGTGCATCCGACTCCGTACCATCCTTCGAATCCCATTGATCTGCGATGTCTCCAGCCTCTAATTCAAACTTTTGAACAAGGGATGGACCCGTAACTGTAGCGGCCTCAAAACTATCTAATTGCCTGATATCTGTGGTATCCGCCGACTCTAATCTTTTTATATCGACCGGTTCACATCCTGCGATTGTATATCCAATTTCCGCATAGGACCTTCTTGGTACAATTTCAAGGATCACAAATGGATTCGTTTTTGTTCCTTTCGGTGTATCTTCTTCCTGCAAGATATCCCAACCATCGGCTACACCAAAAGTTTTTGGAGCTGCGTTAACTACTTCCTCTTGATCTACATTTGTATAAGGCAACAAAGTGCATGCCATAACAAATGATAATACTAAGCCTGTTAGTTGTTTTAACCGCCGCGACATCATTCTTCCTCCTCTTCCTCCTCTTCCTCCGCTACCGACCTAAAGTTCGATTCAATCCTATTCCTTACTTTCACTGTATTTTCTAGTTCATAACTTGAATCTCCTAGCGCCATCTTAGCCTTTATATGTACCGTCGTATTAGTTCCCTGTAATCCATTATAATTTTGCTGGTCACATTCAAATGAGTCTACATGTTCGGCTAACAGGTACTTTTCAATCTCATCTGAGGAACGAAAAGCTGATGTAGTAAAAGTTGAAGCCAATGGATCCTCCTCATCTGTTATCTTACATATATATAATTTTTTATTTGTAGTGTTCAACCAAGCAAGTACCTGAGGATAAGTGGAATCATTTGGATTGATACTATAATAAATTGTCAACAGATGATCAGCTTGGTCGTAATATAAGTTATTACATTGCTGGATATAATCTGTGATATTATTCATTATCATTTGAGCGTCTGACTGTAATGATACTTCCGTTTGGGCGCCCGCATAATTTTCTGAACTCGCCTGCATCATATATCCAATACCTAATGCAATGATACTAGACATTGCACATGCCAAAAGCAACTCAATTAAAGTAAATCCCTTATTCTTCATTTAAGTTTCACCTTCTACCATCCATTCTACTTTCTAACTATGTAATGCTTTCCTGTAAGCCCGACAATATTGATATCATATACAATTTTTCCTTCTAAATCAGATACTTCAATATAATCATATCCAATACATCTTCCATTCACAAATGGACCAGATTCAGAATCTAATGCACCATTGCTTCGCTTAAATTTTACAGTTAAGTACAGACCGTTCTGTACTGTCCAAGCTCCTCCGGATGCACCAGTTACAACTCCTTTGATCCTAACATTATCTCTTGAGATTAAAGTTCCACTATCGTCTAATTCCGATAGCGTAGGATTGACTGCTTGCTTCATATAATATGCATTATTGTACCAATAAATATATAAGCCAGGTTTGGGATCCTTCGACATCGATGATATTCGAACCTTATCCATCATTGAATTAATATCATTTACACATGCTTTGACATTAGCATCCTTACTATGCCCTAGAGAATAGATTGCAGCGCCAGCCAGAATAGATGCAATCGCTAATGCTAAGATCAATTCAATAAATGACATACCAAGATTTTCTTTCTTCATTCTTTGCCTCCATTCCTGTCTTAACTATTAGTCTGCATTCTTTGTCCAATTTTCATAGACAATATTGGTTGCAATATCTACAGTACCCGAATTACCGCTCTTACTTCCTACTCCATACTGATATTGTTTAAAGTAATGTAAAAATTGGTACTGAGCTGGTGTTGTATAATAATTTCTGAAACCATAATCTAGTATCTGACGAACAAGTTGCGGATCTGCTCTCAATTGACTATTACCTAACATCACCTTTCCACCCGCAATGATCAGACCATCGAACGCTGTATTCACTTGTACATCTCCTGTAGCTATGATGATACCACGGAGTGCGGCTTTCGAAGCGTCTGTTGCGAGACCACCAAGTGGATTGGCACCGGATTGAATACTACTTATATTAAAAATATTCGATGAGCCAGAGCCAGGATTATCTACGATGACGATATATGCATCATCACCTGACACTCCATCCACATCGATTGCAAACTTCTTAACTTTTGCAGATCCCTCATCGTTAAACCCTTTATCAGAACCGATTGCAGCTTCCTCCGCAATCAATGACTGAGTACTATTATAAGATATTAAGGACTCAAAAATCGGATTTTGCGTTTTATCCGCAAGACGAAGATCCGTAGTTGTCACATTGACCGCAGATAGATTCAACTGTTTTTTTACATAGGTATTTGCAATTTTGTTTAATTGTTGCAAAGAGGTATCATCTGGATTATCTGGATTTGCGAATGGATTGGTAACGCTATCTGACATCTTAACATATCCATTCGTTGAGTCATAACGGAATAGAGAACCAGCATTCTTTTGAATGATATTCGAATTGATACTGATTCTACTGCCAGATGGGTCAATATAGTTATCCATCTGCTCCTTAAATACCTCATATTTCGAATGATTTTCCTCATTATTTCTTATACTATACTCAAAAAAATCATTTGCTGCTTTACCGTCTACAAAATTCCAGTAAAAGTAAACTAATTCAGCTGTCGAACCACCTGATAACGGAACAACATATCGATAGGTTGTCGCCACAGGATCTGAAAGAAAACTTGCTAAAGTTGGATCAATCATCGCAATATCAGACTTGGGCATCACAGCACTAATCACACCATATGGTAACGCATCAAATTCTGGTGCTGTCATCGGATTATGAGCATTATTAATTAAGTACTTCTCAGGTACTAAATACAATGTCTGATTACTCTTAACACCAATCGATTGTCCCATAGGAATACCTGCAGATGGTCCACTGGAATTAGAGATATAGGAGCGTCCTGCTAAATATAAAGATTGTAAACCATTCAGATTAAGAGAGCTTCCTTTCCCATTGACTAGAATGGAACTGCTAAAATCTGCATTGTTCTTGTCATCATCGTCCGCACTATTGGTTTTATTGTAGCTAAATCCAGTATAATTACCAGAAATCGCAACGTTACTTTTCGGTGCATTTAAAACAAGATCATTAGATACAAAACAATTACCATTGATAGTTAGCTCGGCAGGGTTAGTATTTGTGCCTTTTTTGGTCGTACATATATTCTCCGCATACACATCCGGTGTTTTGGAGCCGTCCCCAATTGTAAGTTTAGCATCATTTTGAGTTTCAATATTACCACGTGTAATCAAACTATTGCAGACTATGGATAATGTACCACCTACACTAATGACACCATTCGCTCCAGCATACACATCCCCATTAATTGTGTTATTACCAATCTGCGAATCTAATTGCTGATTGGCTACTACAGCATACTTAGTAAATTCTGGGTAAGCAGAAGTTGTGGAAAATGTCATACCTGGGGAATATATGATAATATCAGTTTTAATCGTTGTTTTCTGCCCTGTATTTGCATCTTTACATTCTATTTCTATATCTTTCAGTTTTAGATTCATATGCTTATCTCTACGAGAAGCCATTACTTGGGCATCCATCGTATTGTTTGAAGATACAAAGTTTGTTCTTGCCTCTTTACACATATGACTTCGGATCGTATCAGCATTATATTGCCCCAAAGAAGCACCCGCCTCTAATAAGTCTTTCAGATTAGTTAAAAACCTGAAATCAAAGTATTCCGATATACACGTCCCACTTTCTGTAAGATTTGAATACTTAGAAAGCACTTCCGCATACGTTTCCTCCATTGCTTTAGCAGAGAGTTCTCCAAGGCTTCCCTTTATCTCCTGCATAGTTTCCTCAGCGGTATAAAAGTTCTTCTTCGACTGCAAGTCTATTGTTTTCATCTGAAAATTAATCATAGAAATCGATAAAACAATGGAACTTAGCATACCGATAAAAGCAATTGCTACCACTACCATTAGAAGTGTGGAACCCTGATTTTTTTTCTTACAATTGGTTTCTTTCATATCACTCACCTCTTGTTGTTTTCATCTCAGCAATAACATTCTCTGCTTTTAAGTCGTCCAGTTCACACTGCCCCAAAAAAGCTTGGACAGTAACATCAAAGAAACGTTTCTTTTTTGTCTTCGTAATTAGTTCATTCTTCGGAACATACGTATTAAATACTTTAACCGGAACGTTAGAGTAGTAAGTGAAACGACTCGTATCTATGTTTGATCCAGTCAGTTTCAAATTATATGTAGTTGGTGGTGTTAAATCATTTTGATATACAGTATATAAATTCAACTTCTTTGATGCATTATTTCTTATCTCCATCTGGGCATCTACATCAAAAACTTCTGGACAGAAAAAAATATACATATTGTTAAAATCAGCATTTAATTTTACGCTATCATAAATTTTTAAATCGAGATTGGTGTTATCTAGATTTAAGTCCTTATGAAGTTCTGGTATTGTATCATTCCAAAAATGAAGATATGCAACTACCTTTAAATTGGTAGCATCGACTTGGTTAATCTCAATTTTTAATTTACGCTCGATACCATTATTAAAGTTTTGTGTTGCTGGTTCTGGCATACCACTCATGCTTCCACCATTCTCTTCATACACCCTTTTATACTCTTGCTCAAGCAAAACAGCACCATCACCATTCTCCTTATAATACTGCAATGCATCAACGATCACGGCATCCTTGTCACCATTGATCTCATTGACTTGCGGTATCTCTAACTCATTATAAGGAAGCGTGATACCTTCTTCTACAATTGTATTTTTATAATTCACATCATCAATCTTAATTAATACTTTATATGGAACATTATCAATTTGAATTGTTCTTAAAAAATAATAGCAATCGTTATTCGCTAACTCCGAGCCATCCCAACTAGGCGTTGTCGCTTGTGTGAATCCACCACTAGAAACTGCTGTTAATTCAATTCGATCCGTATCGACATTGGCATAAATTTTTGCAATATCCGCCAAGTAGTCTGTTCCACGAATCTCCTCTAGTACAGTCTGATTGGCTAGCGTAGCTCGTTGAACTCGTCTTGACATAGCATTGGTTTTGATAGAGGAAGAAAAATAGTTGGATAAGGATATAAATATAAGACTAACCATAGCGACACTTAGTACCACTTCCAAAAAGGTAAAGCCTTGATTCTTTTTTCTTGCTTTTTTCATACTCTATCACCTGCCATTATTTTTTAGAATTTGAATTTTTGGATTTTTTATCGT
>JAQXNU010000216.1 GCA_029098165.1 Clostridiales bacterium | reverse complement strand
GGAGCTGCATAACGCAGTTCTGAACTGATATAAGTTTATCAAAGAAGGTGATGTTTGCCAAGAGGAAATCGAAAATTTATACACATTTTTTTCAGCAAGGAGCAGTTGCGGATAAATGATGTGGATAACTTTAAATTTTTTGAGAGAAAATGTTGATATAAAAGATTTCCCAAAAATGGAAGGATATAAAGGTATTTACCTTTCAGAGCTGAAGTACGATGAAGCTGGTTGCAATCCAAGTAACCGACTGGTATAATAAATGATACTAGGAGATTTTTATTGTGAAACTGTTAGAGATAAACATAGAATTGGAAAGAAGATGTGTGAAACCATGATGAAGTTACCAAGTGATAATCCCAGTGTTTCTGGAATTATAGCAGGAATGAGTAATGGAAGGATGTGGATCGATGAAACACACTCGCCAGGGATAATTGTTACATATTCGTACTGTGTTGGTGGATACGGTATTGTTGGAGACGTTGATCCGTATACAGATATTGAATTGAAAACTGTATTTGATCATTTGTTTGATCGATTAATCTCTGAAGGAGAGGAATGGTTTGAATTTTCAGCGGAAGATCCTAAAATATATAATAGGTTATTAAGTATCTATTCTGATAAGGAGATTGAATCGGAAGAAGAGTATTCCTATCGGAGAAATACCATGTATGATTCTCTAACTCCTTTACAAGAAGAGATAATGATACGAACAATAGATAGCGATTACATAGGTAAAATTAAACGTCATGTATTTTCTAATGAGGAAATGTTTTATGAAAGATACATTCATTCATGGAAAACTGAAGAAGATTTTCTTAAATACAGTAAGGCTATGATTGCAATCAAAAATGAACGTCTTGTAGGAATTATATTTGGCTCATCAAACTATGAGAATGTAATTACGGTTGATATCGAAGTTGAAGAAGCATTACGAGGTCAAGGGATTGCTACACGTTTAACACAAGAGTTAGTAAATTGTTGTGCAAAGGAGAATCGATCGGTACAATGGGATTGTACCGAGTCAAATACGATATCAAGGAATTTAGTTCAGAAGTTAGCGTTTACTCCATTAAAGAAAAGACCTTATTATTGGTTTAAAATAAAAGGTTAGTGTGTGATGAAAAGTCTGTAATAATGTCCCATCATTGGAAAGATACGCAAGATATTGAAGAATTCCAAAAGTGACTTTAAACTCTTTCGAGAAATCCTATATTTCAGAGTATTTATCATAATAGTGAAAATAAAATTCTTCAACGTTAACAGGGTCAACAGGATTCTGATCAATGATTTCAATAGAATCTTGTTTGGCTTTTACACTAGCAGTTACAACAAAAGCATTTGCTGTAAGAACACAAAATAAAGAAATGCAAATGCAAGTGCAAGTGAACAGAGCATATTTGAATTTCATCGTAGCTAATACCCTCCATATGTTAATATATTGACAAATAAGCATTGCATACTCATAATGAAAGCAATAAAATATCACATTTTAAGTTCAAGCAAGAAAAAATGTCTAAGGAAGGCAATGAAACACCAGAGAGGAGATGAATCGACTCATGATCGTTAGGAATGAACGAATATTTCAAATCATTCCGGCTCGAATAGGAATTAGAAAGTATGTACAATATTTTAATTTCTGCTTTCCTGAGTCCGATAAATTTTCCACCAATTATACTCTTATGCCGAGTGCTTGTGGAACAATTTCACTTTCCTTTAATGGGGAAAGGGTTGAAATTGAATTATGGGGAGCATCCTTAAATCCATTTGTATTGGGAAGAGAACCAAACAGATATAAAGTTCTGGTCTTAATTAAGTTAACACATACAGGGCTTTTTCAACTAATCAAGGTAGACCAAATGGAGTTTGTGGATAAAAGGATTCCATTAAAGGCAGTAGATCAGAACTTAAATATGGATTTATTTGATGCATTTATATGCTCAGAATCAATTACGGATATGGTAGCAAAGTTGGAAAGGATTCTCTATCGCAGAATGGAACAGACGATTGTTTCAGACGCAGTACTAAATGCCACAGAGTCAATTCTTAGGGTTCATGGACAGGTTCAAGTAGGGGATGTTGCAAAGAGAGTCGGTTATAGCGACAGACAGCTAAATCGCCTGTTTCAAAATCAAATTGGAATGAATGTTAAGAATTATTTACGACTCGCTAGGTTTAACTATGTATTGAGAAACATTCAATTATCTCCGTGCTTTTTTGCCTCATTATCTCAGAAGGCAGGATACTATGATCAGGCTCATTTAGATAAGGATTTTAAGCAGATCAGTGGCATATCACCGAAACAATATCAACAAAACATGTCGGATTTTTACTATGAAGGAAGCGAAAAGGCAAATATAATTATCCAAAAATAAATAATATTGGAGGATAATAAAAATGAAATATCAAGGATGCCTATTAGCTGTTAAAGATATGGCTACATCAAAGAACTTTTATGAAAATGTTCTTGCTCAGAAGGTGGTAATGGATCTTGGAGTACATGTATCTTTTGAAGGTTTTTCACTTCAACAAGGTTTTGATGAGGTGATTGGAATTAGTGCGAATAGCGTAAAATCAAAGGAGCATAACTTTCAGCTTTATTTTGAATTAGATGATTTAGATGCAGTATTTGAAAAAATGAAGTCTATACCGGAACTTCAATGGGTACATGAAATCAAGGAATATGCCTGGGGCCAGCGCGATTTCCGTGTATATGATCCAGACTTTCATATCATTGAGATTGCAGAAAGTATGGAGAGTGTGGTTAAAAGATTTTTAAGACAGGGTATGTCAGTGGAAGAGGTTTCGAAGAAAACAATGTATCCACTTGATATGCTAAAGCAATTGATAAATTAAGAATAAGAGGAAAGATAAATGAATTGGGAACCATGGACTGGTTGCAGCCCCTATAGTACAGGCTGTAAGTATTGTTATTTTTATGGACCATATGCAAAACGATATGGTCAGAATGAAGTGAAAAAAACGGATAAATATGATTGGCCGATTAGGAAAAATGCAAAAGGTGAATATAACATCAAGGGTGGTAAAATTCTAGCCACCTGTTTTGCAACTGATTTCTTCTTGCCTGAGGCAGATGAGTGGCGAAAAGAAGTATGGGCAATGATAAAAGAAAGACAGGATCTTGATTTTTTGATCCTTACCAAAAGAATCGATCGATTTATGGAATCTCTTCCGTCAGATTGGGGAGATGGTTACGACAATGTGAATATAGGTTGTACGGTGGAAAATCAGGAAATTGCCGATTACAGATTACCACTGTTTTTATCCTATCCGATAAAACGTCGCTTTATCGCATGTGCACCATTACTTGAGAGAATTGATTTAACAGATTATTTGCATGGGGTGGATCACGTAACTGTTGGTGGCGAAACAAGTAGAGAGGCTCGTCTGTGTGATTACGAGTGGGTGCTTAATATCAGAGAACAGTGTATGAAGGCAGGAACAACATTCTGGTTTAAGAATACAGGATCGTTATTTAAAAAGGATGCGGTAATAAATAAGATCAATCCATATAAGCAGACAGCAATGGCAAGAGATCTTGGAATTGATAAGTTGGATGGGAAGAAGTTTTTTTGAATAATGTATCTGGAGGTTTTAATGATTACTGCAGAAAAAATGGTTTAATCTTTAGAATGGATTGTATGGTAACTACTAACTCAGGGCAAAAAGTAATAGATAAATTAAATGATAATGTACCAGGCATACTAGGTCTGCATAATAATAACTGTTATGGTAATCACTATGTTCTAGCTTTAGGTTATATGCAATTCTGTTATACAAATTCAACAAGTAACTACATAAGAATTGAGGATGGATGGCTAGCTTATCCTAATAGGTATGTATGGGGTGATTGCGATGGTTGGTGGTCATATATATGTATTTAACTAAATATGATTAATAAAGAATCATATTTAGAGGAGGAATAGGCTACATTGAATAAGAAAATCCTATTTATAGGTATTTTAATAACTCTTTTATTACTACTAACATATGATTTTTCCCGTACTAGAGAAATTACAGAACTTTATAGTAATAATGTTAATGATATCGAAAGTATTAAAATTATGAACGGAACCACCGGCGACATTAAAGAATACACTGATATAGAAAGCATATAGGAAGTAACGGAATACTTAGCGTCTTTGAGAATAAAAAAGACAATTCATATATTTGGTGCTTGTGGTTGGTCATATCGAGTCATTATTAAGCTTAAGAATACAAGTATCATAAGATTGGCTTTTCTTGGTGATAGAATTACGATAGGTAATAAATCTTATAAGTACCAAACTGAAAAAGATTTTATTATTGATGGAACAGTATATCAATTGCAGTAAATCTAATTTTAATCTCCATGTACTTTAACACATAAGTTCAAATTCTAAGATAAAAATTGGCTTGCGCAAAATATCAGTATAATATCAACCTCCAAGTCAAACAATAATTGCATTAGAAGTTTGTTTTGGAGGTGTTTTTATGAACACAAAAAATAGACAGTCCAACCACTTAATCCATGAAAAATCCCCTTACTTACTTCAACACGCCTACAATCCAGTCCACTGGTATCCATGGAGCGAAGAAGCCTTCGACAAAGCAAAATCCGAGGATAAACCGATCTTTCTTAGCATTGGGTATTCGACTTGTCATTGGTGCCACGTCATGGAACGTGAATCTTTTGAGGATACCGAAGTAGCAAAATTATTAAATGACAACTTTATCTCGATTAAAGTCGATAAAGAGGAACGGCCAGATGTTGATACGATCTATATGAATGTGTGCCAGGCAATCAATGGACATGGTGGATGGCCATTGACGATATTGATGACTCCGGATCAGAAACCGTTCTATGCGGGAACGTATTTACCAAAGTATTCGACCGAGCAGATGCCGGGATTGATGGATTTATTGTATCGGGCGGCGAATGCTTGGAAGGAAGAGCGACAATCGCTTGTTCAATCAGGAACGGATATTGTACGACAGTTGCGGCAATTGCAAGGGTTGAAGAATAATCATCGTTCGAGGACAGGAAAACTGTTATTTGGAGTCGCATTTTCGAATTTAGATCAGCAATTTGATGAGTTATATGGTGGATTTGGTATCGCACCGAAATTTCCGATGCCGCATCAGCTCATGTTTTTGCTTCGATATGCAGTGAAATATCAGAATGAAGTGGCACTTAAGCTGGTGGAAGATACGTTGGATGCCATGTATGCAGGTGGAATCTATGATCATCTTGGTGGCGGATTCTCTCGTTATTCGACTGACCGAATGTGGCTCGTTCCTCATTTTGAGAAGATGCTGTATGATAATGCGTTGCTTGCGA
>JAQXNU010000215.1 GCA_029098165.1 Clostridiales bacterium | reverse complement strand
AAATGACTATTCCACACTTCCACGACTTTTGACACGCCCCTTCTAAGAATAGTTTACAAGAACACCGCAACTTTTGCAATGTGTAACACAAGTTTAACAATGGTTTTTTTGTGAAAATTATATATAATTTACTTATGAATCACAAAAGATTTGAGCAATTTAGGAGGATGTATCAATGAAATTATCTTTCAGATGGTATGGTGAAGACGATAAAGTTACATTACAAAATATTAGACAAATCCCAGGAATGAATTCCATCGTTACTGCAATCTATGATGTGCCAGTTGGTGAAGTTTGGAGCAATGAAAGTATTGCAAAACTTAAGAAGTCGGTAGAAGATGCTGGCCTTGCATTTGATGTAATTGAAAGCATCCCTGTGCATGAAGATATTAAATTAGGTAAAGCAACAAGAGATAAATATATTGAAAACTATTGTGAAAACATCCGTCGTGTAGCTGCAGCTGGAGTAAAATGTATCTGTTACAACTTCATGCCAGTATTCGACTGGACAAGAACTCAGTTAGATCACGTATTAGAAGATGGATCTACAAGCTTAGTATATTACCAAGAACAAGTAGATAAAGTAAATCCATTAGAATCAGATAGTGATTTAACATTACCAGGCTGGGATGCTTCTTATACTCGTGAAGAATTAAAAGAAGTTGTTGCTCAGTATAATGCAATGACAGAAGATGATTTATGGAATAACTTACAGTACTTCTTAGAGAAAATCATCCCTGTAGCTGCTGAATGCAATGTAAACATGGCAATCCATGAAGATGATCCATGTTGGTCTATCTTTGGTTTACCAAGAATCATTACTTGCGAAGAAAACTTAGATCGTTTCTTAAAATTAGTAGATGATCCTCATAACGGTATCACATTATGTACAGGTTCTCTTGGATGTTCCAATAAGAACGACGTAGTTAAGATGGCAGCAAAATATGCGGCTATGGGAAGAATCCACTTTGTTCATATGAGAAACGTTGCTGTATTAGATAATGGTTTTGAAGAAAGAGCTCATTTAAGTAGCTGCGGTTCTTTAGATATGTACGCAATTATGAAAGCTTTACATGACAATGGATTTACAGGATATGTTCGTCCAGACCACGGTCGTATGATCTGGGGTGAAACTGGCCGTGCAGGTTATGGTTTATATGACCGTGCATTAGGTGCAACTTATTTAAATGGTTTATGGGAAGCAATTTCTAAAAATAAATAAGAATACGACTAGAGAGGAAAGACAATCATGAGTAAATTATTTGGAACTGATTTAACTGGAAAAGTAGCAGTAGTAACAGGTGCTGGCGGTGTATTATGCGGTATGTTCGCAAAAACTTTAGCTGAATGTGGAGCTAAGGTTGCATTATTAGATAGAAATTTAGAATCAGCAGAAAGAATCGCAGCTGAAATCGTAGAGGCTGGTGGTGTAGCAAAAGCATATGCGACAAACGTTCTTGATCGTGAAGTCTTAGAAGAAGTTCATGCAAAAGTTCTTGTAGATTTAGGTCCTTGCGATATCTTATTAAATGGTGCTGGTGGTAACAACCCAAGAGCAACTACAACGAAAGAATACTTTGAAGTAGGCGATATCGAAGCAGATACAATCTCTTTCTTCGACTTAGACAAAGATGGCGTAGAATTCGTATTCAACTTAAACTTCATCGGAACTTTATTACCTACTCAGATCTTTGCAAAAGATATGATCGGTCGTGAAGGATGTAACATCGTAAACATCTCATCCATGAATGCTTACACACCATTAACTAAGATTCCTGCATACAGTGCGGCAAAAGCTGGTATCAGCAACTTTACTCAGTGGTTAGCAGTTCACTTCTCTAAGACTGGTATCCGTGTAAATGCAATCGCTCCAGGTTTCTTCGTAACAAAACAGAACGAAAAATTATTATTCAACGAAGATGGTACACCAACTGCACGTTCTAACAAGATCTTAAATGCAACTCCAATGGGACGTTATGGTGAAGCAGAAGAGTTAAATGGTACATTATTATACTTACTAAACAATGAAGCTGCAAGCTTTGTAACTGGTATCGTAATCCCAGTAGATGGTGGTTTCTCCGCTTACTCAGGAGTATAATTCAGTAGAAGTGATATAATTTGCTGATCCAACCATGATACGCGAAACAGTAAAAAACATATGTTTTTTATCTCACTGTCGCGAATCAAAAACTTATCTTATGTGTTTTAGCGTTTAACCATTCAACGCACACATGAAAAAGAAAACTATCATAAATAATAACTAACTAACATGACTCCAAAAAGGTAGCTGTGAAAAATGAGAATTCACTTTTTTACAGCTACCTTTTTTGGGGATATAGCGAATCATTATAACTTGTATGCTCAATCTTGATAACATAATGAAGTGGAATTGCTTTGGCTTGTCGGTTTCTCTTAAATTATGGTATAATAGTCAAAGGTTCAAGATGCATTACGGAGGAAAGATAAATGGTAAAAGAAATTGTAAAGGATATCATATTTTTAAGTCAAAAATCACAACCAGCGACAATCGCCGATAAACAGATCGTCCAAGATCTCCTAGATACTCTACAAGCAAATATTGAAGAGTGTGTGGGTTTAGCAGCCAATATGATTGGTGAAAGCAAACGTATCATCGTAGTAAATATTGGAGTAGTCAATATTCCAATGATCAATCCTATCATAACAAAAAAATCAAATCCTTATCAGACTGCAGAAGGATGTCTTTCTTTAGAGGGGATGAGACGAACAACTCGTTATGACATGATTGAAGTGGAATACTTGGATGAGAAATTTAAAAAGAAAAAACAGATCTTTACGAAAGGGACTGCTCAAGTCATTCAGCATGAGATCGATCACTGTGATGGTATTGTGATTTAAACTTTTATGTTTGGAGAGGCATATTATGAGAAAGGAAAATGAGATTTTTCAGTTATTATTAGAGACAGCAAAGTCAGATGAGAGGATTCGTGGGATGTACCTGAATGGATCTAGAACGAATCCAAATGCTGAGATTGATATTTTTCAGGATTATGATGTGGTTTACGTTGTAAATGAAACAAAATCATTTATTGAGGATAAAGCATGGATTGATCGTTTTGGAGAACGGTTATTCATGCAATATCCAGATGAAAATGAGGATTATCCAAGTGACAAAGACAATAGTTATGGTTGGCTGATCCAGTTTGCAGATGGAAACCGTATTGATCTAACAGTAGTTACCCTTGAGTGTGCAAAGAAAGATGTCTGTGAGGATAAGCTATGTAAGATATTATTAGACAAAGATCATGTTTTACCTGCCATACCAGATGCTTCAGACGAATCCCATTGGGTGAAGAAACCAACACAAAAACAGTATCTTAGCACCTGCAATGAGTTTTACTGGTGCCTAGATAATGTAGCAAAGGGGTTATGGAGAGAGGAATTATCCTATACTTTGGATATGATTAACTTTCATATACGACCACAATTATTGAGGATGCTTTCCTGGAAAGTTGGAGTTTTAACTGACTTTTCTGTCAGCATTGGTAAATCCGGCAAGTACATACATCGATGGCTTTCAAAAGAGGAATGTCAACGATATTTAGGGACTTACTCAGTAGCATCAGTCAACGATATTTGGGATGCTACTGATAAAATGTGTAACCTTTTTGAAGAAACAGCAATTTGGGTCGCAGAGAAGTTAGGCTATGAATACAATCTACTCGAAGCGAAAAACTGCCGGAATTATTTACAGCACGTGAAGACACTTCCGAAGAACGCAAAAGAAATCTATCCATAACTTAAAATACACTGTGAAAAACAGCAAAAGAGAAAACCGCGAGAGGCGGTGGATAAAAATATAAAATTTAAACGTGCCGCCCAAAGGGGAAGGCCGCCCAAATCTAAAAATATACACCGC
>JAQXNU010000214.1 GCA_029098165.1 Clostridiales bacterium | reverse complement strand
GATTAAAAAGGCATTCATGAAAAAAATTGTATGTACAAGTATTTTGGTTGCAGCGCTAGCATTTACAGGCTGTTCCAAGGAAGTGAAAAAGGCAAATGAAGAAGTAACACCGACCACAACGGTAGAAAAAGAAGAAGGAACGGTAAATCCATCTAGCGATGAAAAAAACGATGATAATAAGAATGCAGAGATCGAATTAAAACAGGCAATGATTGAGAATCTGGCTGCTAATAATGTATTTCATGTAAGATGGTATACTACGGATGGAGATTTTGAGGCTGGTACTGCATTTTTAATCGATTCTAAGACAAAAGGGGAGAAGTTATTAGTAACGGCTTTTCACTTCTTATGTCCAGAAAATAAGGATAGTATCAAAGGTAGTGAATTACCTGATTTTGTTTTAGGTGGTGAAATCTTAAGAGCAATCTCATCGGAGAAAACATCAGCAACCTTAAAAGACTGCTTAGTGATCAATGATGCAAAAGCGGTTCCTGTCATTGAAAAAGATGTTGCAGCATTTAGCATTCAGGGTGGGGATGATTTAAAAACACTCCCTCTCAGTGAGAATGGCACTCAAAAAGGTGATCGAATTTATTTATTAGCAAATCTTTGGGATACGGATCATCCCCATGAAAATGGTGTTTATCCAGGAAAGGTGATCAGCGATGCAGACGGAGTCATGAAATTTAAACTGGATGAGACTTTTAGCACAAATGGAGCCAGTGGTGGACCAATTGTAAATGAGTATGGTGAGGTGGTTGCAATCCATATGGCAAGCCAGGGTAAATATTTATATGCTCATTCTACAAAAAGTTTTTTAACTCAAATTGATGAAGGAAAGTTTGCAGGGAAAGCGTATCCAAGTGATCTTTCAGTTATGAGTGGCGAAGAAGAGATTGAAGGCAAGAACAAGGAATTGCAGATTCATGATCTAATGGTATCAGATTCCATCGATGGTATTTTCTTTGATTTTTCAATCAATTCCATTAAAGTTCAAAAGAAGATTGGAGATACAACCGCACCGGATGGACGTCAATATATGATCATCAATGCTTCCTATGACGGAAAATCTGACATTAGTGACGATATTTATTTGTACGCAGAAGATTTTTGGGTTGAATGGGGAGAAGGTAGTGATGACGAATTTAGTTACCCATCGAAGGAAGTTATCATAGAAGATCAGTTGGGAGAAAGCTATAAGATTGATCCTGGTAAGACGACGACAGGAAATCTTGTATTTGAAATCCCTAACGATGTGGAAGAAGTCGTATTAGAATTCCTTGACTATTACACGGAAGGGGATTCTACCGATATGAAATATGAAGATGCTTATATCTATGCAATTCCAGTTGAAGACTGGAGTCGATAAAGAATAGTATAAAGTGTCAGAGTCAGTATTGTTTACAGTTGATGTAAATGATATTGGCTCTTTTTGATGTAAACGTTATCATAAATTCTATCATTCTAATGACTATTGTGGTATGATATACCATATAACTTGATATGGAGGACAAAACAGTATGAAGATGACATTGCGTTGGTTCGGAAGCAAGCATGATTCTGTGACGCTAGATCAGATACGACAGATTCCTGGAGTTACCGGAGTTATCACAACTTTATATGATACCGTACCTGGAGAAGCATGGGAGGAGCAAGAAATCATAGATATGATCAACGAAGTAAATGCTCATGGGTTAGAGGTCAGTGGTATCGAAAGTGTTAACATTCATGATTCGATCAAGATCGGTTCGAAGGACCGTGATCAATATATCGATAATTATATAACAACGTTAGAGCGTTTAGGAAAACATGGAATACATATGGTCTGTTATAATTTTATGCCAGTGTTTGACTGGACAAGAACAGAACTAGCTCGAAAGAGAGCTGACGGTTCGACCGTATTAGCATATAATCAGGCAGCAGTCGATGCAATCAAGCCGGAAGAGATGTTCGCATCGATCAATTCGGACTCCAACGGATTTATTATGCCAGGCTGGGAGCCGGAACGACTAGCAAAAGTAAAAGAGTTGTTCGAATTATATCAGAATGTCGATGAAGAAAAGCTATTTGATAACTTAAAGTACTTTCTTGAGAGAATCATGCCGACTTGTGATAAATACGATATCAATATGGCGATTCATCCAGACGATCCAGCTTGGAGTGTGTTTGGGCTTCCAAGAATCATCATTAATAAACAAAATATCCTCCGTATGATGAAAATGGTAGATAATCCTCACAATGGTGTGACGTTCTGTTCGGGTTCCTATGGAACCAACCGTGAAAATGATCTCCCGGACATGATACGTTCGTTAAAGGGCAGAATTCATTTTGCACATGTACGTAATCTTAAGTTCAATTCAGACAGTGACTTTGAGGAGGCCGCTCATCTATCAAGTGACGGAACTTTTGATATGTATGAAATTATGAAAGCTTTATATGACATTGGATTTGAGGGACCGATACGACCAGATCACGGAAGAATGATCTGGGGAGAAGTTGCAATGCCAGGGTACGGACTTTATGACCGTGCACTTGGAGCAACCTATCTTAATGGATTATGGGAAGCAATTGTGAAATCAAATCGTTAGTTGGAGGATAGCAGCAATGAAATTGACAGAAGAAGGCATTCAGAATTCAGAGCAGTGGTTAGCAAAGGGATATTCGATTCCACAGTATGATCGAGAAATCTTAAGAAATGCAACAAAGAAAGCACCATTTTGGATTCATTTTGGAGCAGGTAATATCTTTCGAGCATTTCAGGCGCGTGTCGTAGAAGAATTGTTAGAACAGGGAGTTTTGGATCGAGGTTTGATCGTGGTGGAAGGATATGATTATGAGATCATCGATCAAATCTATCGCCCACATGATGATCTTAGCATTGCAGTCACGCTAAAAGCAGATGGTTCGATGGAGAAAAAAGTCGTTGGAAGTGTTGTGGAGTCTCTTTGCTTAGATTGTGACCGAACGGAAGAATTTAATCGTTTAAAAGAGATTATGGCAAATCCATCCCTTAGTATGGTATCATTTACGATTACGGAAAAGGGATATAGCTATAAGAATGCACAAGGTGAGATCCTTCCAAGGATCGCGAACGATATGAAACAGGGACCAAAGCATCCAGAAAGTTATATGGGCAAGGTTGCCGCTTTGTTATATGAGCGTTTTGTAAAAGGTGCTGCTCCAATCGCAATGGTCAGCATGGATAACTGTTCTCACAACGGAGATAAATTAAAAGAGGTCATTGTTGCATTTGCGAAAGCATGGCAGGACAATGGATTCGTGAAAGGTGATTTCTTAGGGTATGTGACTTCCAAAGACAAAGTAAGCTACCCATGGACGATGATCGACAAGATTACTCCAAGACCGGACAAAAAGGTAGAGGAAATGATTCTTACAGATCAGGTGGAGGATGTTGCTCCAATAATTACGACGAAGAATACGTATATTGCTCCTTTCGTAAATGCAGAGGAGTGCGAATATTTGGTTATCGAAGATGATTTTCCAAACAAGAGGGAAGCACTAGAAAAAGGCGGATTTATCTTTACTGATCGCGAAACGGTGGAAAAAGTGGAGCGAATGAAAGTTTGTACCTGTTTAAATCCATTACATACGGCTTTGGCAGTATTCGGCTGTCTGCTTGGATATGATTTAATCGCAAACGAGATGAAAGATGAGGATTTAGTATCCTTGGTAAATGAAATTGGGTATGTGGAAGGATTGCCGGTAGTGGTTGATCCACATATTATATCTCCACAGAAATTTATCGATGAAGTCGTAACAAAGCGTATTCCAAATCCGTTTCTACCAGATACGCCACAGAGAATCGCAACGGATACTTCTCAAAAACTAGCCATTCGTTATGGCGAGACGATCAAAGCATATGCGGCTTCTAAGGACAAGGAGGTAATAAACCTTACGAAGATTCCGCTTGTATTTGCTGGCTGGTTACGTTATCTCATGGGTGTGGATGATATGGGGAAACAGTTTGCATTAAGCTCGGACCCAATGTTAGAGGAACTGACTGCAATTATGAGACCAATTCAATTAGGGTCGATGGAACATGTAGAAAATATCTCAAAGATTCTTTCTAATAAGACAATCTTTGGTGTTGATTTATATGAGGTGGGCTTAGGTAAGTTAGTAGAAGAGTATTTTAGAGAGATGAATGTAGGTGTTGGGGCAGTTCGAAAGACACTCAAAGCAAAACTAAAGTAAGAGGCCTTACTCATAACTTTTACGAAATACCATGAAAAATAACTTCAAATTATGGACATATATGGTATAATAGGTAATAGCTAGTCGTATATGTTAATTATAGCGGAGGTTTAAACTTATGAATTGGAAAAAAGAATTTCCTGTATTTGAAAGAATCACATTGAGTCTATGTGCCTTAATCGGTATCGCATATTTACTTGGCTATGTAAAAGTGATTGATATTAAAACTCGCCAAAACGTTGTTTATTGGCTTGTTTTAGGTATGTTGATTACAAATGCAATTGCATATCGTAAAAAGTCGAAGATGGTATTTGTTTTTTGTATCATCGGTGCCGTAGTCGTTGCGTTTGTTGCAATTGCATCATTATATTTATTTTTAGCAAAGTAGAGTACATAAAAAGATGCAAAAACATCGCCATACAATTCGTTAATATAGTGGATTGTATGGCTTTTTATTTTCGTTAAGTATGAGGGAAGAGAAGAATATAACGATTTTTTTCGTGAGGGGTTTGCAAATTAAGAGAAACTCGCTAAGCATGATTCTCATGTTTTTTCATAAGTTTTCTCATGATTTATATAAATTTTAGTTGCAACAATCATGATGAAAAGTTATAATAAGCGAAAGAAATATTCATCAAAGTAATATAAAGAGTAATCAACAATTAAAGATCTGCAAGTAAAATGGGAGAGAAATATGGACTTACAGGAATTGGTAGTATGTATGATCATGTTATTATGTGGAGTTGTTTTAGTGATTTATTCAATTTACTGGCGTAGGTATCAGTGTGAAAAAAGACTGATGCAAGCGATTGAGAAAAAACATGGTGAGTACATAAAAATTGAGAAAATCGATGAAAAAGAAGAAATCTATCATGTATCGTTTGTATCTTATGGTAGATATCAGGAATATACGGTTCGTTTCGATTTAAATTATGAGATGACCTGGAGTTAAGTTTCATAGAAGTAACATAAGAGCGTGGAGCTGTAAAAAAGTGAGGAATCATTTTTTGCAGCTCTTTTTTCATCTTTTTATGTTGTGTTTGTGTGTATTGATTTGAATGTGGCTGTGAATGTAGATGTAGAAGTAAATGTAAATTTGTGTATTTTTTGGGAATAGGTTTGGGCAATTTTTAAGAAATTGAGAAAGTTACATGTAATATTGATTTAGTGGTTTTGGTGGATTCGAATGATTGCGGGTAAATCTAAGAGAATCGGGAAATTTGCATGTAATTTTCGCGTAGAAGCTTTGTAGAATCCGGATAATTACGGGTAAATAGAAAAATATTATTACTTTTACATGTAAAGTTATGTGGGCTTGACAGATATCGACATAATTTCTACCTGTAATTATTAGAAAACTTGATTATTTACATGAGTAGTGATTAATTAAGATTTACTAATTATAGATGTGAGTGCGCTGGAGTCGTATCAATGGAGGGACTTGAGATTAAGAAACTGAAGTAAAGTCTCTGGTAAACTGTCAATTATATATCTTATTTGACTGTCAGAAGAAAATTAGATATTACGCCAGCCAATTTATCCATCTTAAAAAATAATAAAGCGAAAGCTGTACGCTTTTCGACACTAGATGCTATTTGCAGAATCTTAGAGTGCCAGCCAGGCGATATCTTGGAATATGTGGAGGAGGAGAAATAATGGAGGATATCGTGTTAGGAGTAGTAGCAATTTTGCTTGGACTCTTCTTTCGTGCAGAATACGCTTTTTACGATGCAGTTTGACCAGTATAATAATCAGGAAGGGTATTTTGAAAAAATCCGATTCAGCACTGGACTTGGTATGTTTGTATTCACCTTGATATTTGTACTAGTAGTATCTAGTTTTTAGAGGATTTTTGTAGATAACGTAAAATACTTTTTTTACAGCCTCTTTTATGCTCAAAAACAAATAGGCATAACGTAAAGATGGTGATATAATGAATTCATCGAATCGGAGTTTGTTAAGTTGGTAAAATTCGATTGAATAAACCATATAAATTGAGAATTTAAGGCGGTGAAAATATGGATTTTCGTAAGACATTTGATAAAATACCTGAAAGCTTTGACAAGTACAGACCAAGATATTGTAAAGAGTTATTTCAAGAATTGGAAATGGTATGCGAATTAAATAGTGATAAAAATGTACTTGAAATCGGACCAGGAACGGGTCAAGCAACAGAGCTTATCTTAAAAACAGGATGCAACTATACTGCAATTGAACTTGGAGAAAATTTCACTTCTCTTATGAAGGAAAAGTATAGTTGCTATAAAAATTTTCATATAGTGAATGCTGATTTTGAGAATTATATTTTTGAGGAAAACAAATATGATTTAGTTTATTCAGCAGCCACTATACAATGGATTCCTGAAGAGATAGCATTTACCAAAATATTTAAAATGCTAAAGCCAGGAGGCTATCTCGCAATGTTTATGACTCGTTCGGATGAGAGAAGTGCAAACCCATTATTAAGAGATGAGATAGACAAAGTGTATGATAAATTTTTCTATGTAAAGCAGAAATATAATTGCAAGATGCATTATGAAAATGTTCTTAATTATGGTTTTGATCATTTAAAATATAAAGAGTGGAAAAAAGTGCGAAAGCTGAATGCAGAAGAATATGTTTGTTATATTAGCACTCACTGTGAGCACATATTATTAGAAGAACCATATAAATCAAATTATTATGATGGAATTAGAAAGGTAATTATGGATGCGGGAAATGAGATTGTGATTACAGACACAATACCGTTATATTTAGTTCAGAAGCCTTTATAAATTGAGATTATTGATAGATTTTGTAAAAATGAAATATAAAATGCCATGGATTGTTGCGTTTGAATCTGATGGCTGGAGATTTTCTTGCTCCACAGGAATTGGATCGGACAGAGACTTACGATGTGATTGGATTCATTGCTTCTGATACATTTAAAACCTTAGTGAGTTTTCGACATTTACGTAAAACACTATTAGAAATGACCCGAATTCGAAGTATGATCGAGCTGGGATTTGGAGTTTTTGAGGCAGATGTAAGCTGTGGAATGTATTTTCTTGAGACACCGTATGTAATGGAACAAACGAATCAGATTCATTTTCTAGATGCAAGAGGGGTGAAGAAAAGTCAATCAGCATCAGAATTATTGAAACAATTAGAAGCAGAAGAAAAGAATGCCTACCATATGGAGCAGTCGTTATTCGTAAGATTTCAAGATTATGCATTTTTAACAGATATGCCATGTTATATGGCACAACTATATGCCAACAAGAAGTGCCTTGGTCTTGGGGAATATCCTATCGCTCAGTGCCGGGTAGGGTTACAGATTGGGGATCATGAGGAACGATTTACAAAGTATGTGTGGGATGTTCCAAAGCAGTCAATTACTTTTTGCTGCAGATTAATCCGACCAATGATACCACCCCAAATGATGTAAAAAAGATACCAATTGTGTTAGATCAGGCGGAAAGAATGCAGGTCATAGCACAAATATCTCGTGAGATACAAAACGTGTATCTGGAGAAAATGCAGTATGATTCCATTTCTGAGTTTTATAAGATGAATGGATTTGAGGAATTTTGGTGCGGTAAAGTGGAAGATACGTGTACAAAGTATCTAGATTCCATGGATCAGAAAAATCGAAGAATCCTGCAGTTAAAAGAGAAACTGGATGAGCAGGTATATGAGCTTTATCACATTTCTTTCGAGGAACGAAGAAGAATCGAAGAAGAATTTTGTCGAGATGAAGTCAATACAACGCCAATTGATTCGGATAGACGAAATACGAAACTAACAAGAGAAGAAAAGAGGAAGTACGTTTTGGTCGATTATATCCGAACAGTTGCTAAGCGGATTATGCTAAGTCATGAACCGAGAATTTATGATCGATTTGAATTAGAACAGAGAATTCGTGACGAAATTTTGAAGTTCTACAATCAAAACCAAGAAAAGCTTAAAAAAATACAGGATCAAAAGAGGGATAATTGCGGAAAAACTGTAATCAGTGATATCGAGCATTTACTTGGTGGAAATTTGCAACGTTTGATCTTAAAAGGGGTAAAAATCGGCTATCGTAGATTCTATCTCGCGGGTAATGGATTGTGGGATTATTATGTGTGAAGGCATGAGTCGGTGAAATCATATAAAGACATTTGTAGAATTATCGATTATAATAGGGGTATTAATAATGGAGTAGTAGGATAACATGGTTGAGATTTATGCAGTAAAAGTACAACAGGAGTTCACAGAAAGTGAATATGAATCTTTTCTTGCACTTGTATCTGAGGAAAAGAGAGAGAAAATGAGGAAAAAACATAGGAATAACTCTGACATAAATTCAATAATTGGGGAAGTTTTGGCACGGTATGCTATTAGAAAACGGATTGGAATCATGAATTCGGAAATTCATTTTAGTTATCGGGATCATGGAAAACCTTATATCATTGGGATGGAACAGTTAAGTTTTAATATTTCACATTCTGGGGACTGGGTCGTATGTGCAGTTGGAAATCAGGAAGTTGGAATCGATATTGAGAAAATCAAATCAAGCCGAGTCAAGGTAGCGAAACGTTTTTTTACCAAGGCGGAATATGGGGATTTAATAGAACAACCGGAAGCACAACAAGCTACTTCCTTTTGTAAGTTATGGACATTAAAAGAAGCCTATCTTAAATGGAGTGGAAAAGGATTGACCGAACCGTTGGATTCTTTTTGGTTTGAGTTTGGAAGTAATAATTCATCACCCCTTGCAGAGAAGAAGCAAATCCAACTGATCACTGACCATGAACATTGCTTAAAAGATGCTGATAAATTGAATTTTCGGCAGTATAAAATTGATAATGATTATGAATTGTCAGTTTGTTCTATGGAGGATGATTTCTGTGAGGAAGTGAACATAATCAGTATCAGACAATTGGAAATAGAGTAATTAGTAACAGAGTAAGAATGGGGTGTAAGAAGAATGAATAATTCCATCGATCATAAAATGACGGCGCAGGAAACATTGCATATTATCGATTTGGGAGGATATGTGTTAAATGAGCAGAGAGTGCATTTAAAGTTATCCGAAGAAGAGATGCAGGAGGCAATTGTGTTCTCGCCTAAGAGAATTACAGAGATCAAAGAAGAAATTGGAGAAAGTTGGAAGAAGGCATCGGATCAGCGTTTTTGTAGAGTCCAAGTTGTTAATATGGACAGTTTTGAGGCCGCCCATACGTTTAGTAAAGGATTCGAACGTAAGACATTAGTTATGAATTTTGCCAATGCAATCTATTGTGGTGGAGGATTCTTGGAAGGGGCGGATGCTCAGGAGGAGGCTTTGTGCAGAGCAAGTTCGCTTTATGCCTCTATCTCAAGTGAAGATGCAAAAAAGATGTATGAGTACAATTTTATGTACAAGAATCCATTTGATTCGGATTACATGGTAGTTTCTCCAAATGTGGAGGTATTTCGAGATGCAACCGGGGAGTTAATTGAAAGTTTTCTCACAGCAGTAGTTACGATCCCAGCTCTGAATCTAAAGGGGCGCGCAAGCAAACTAGAGTCTTATAAAGTCCATGAAGTGATGAAGAATCGAATTCATAATATGTTTGCTGTAGCATTTTACTTAGGATATACGAATCTTGTCTTAGGAGCGTGGGGCTGTGGAGCGTTTGGACATGATGCGAAACAGGTTGCTCAGTATTTTAAAGAGGTACTGGAACAGAATCAGAAGTGGAAGATGTTTTCCCAGATTACATTTGCAGTTATGGACAAGTCTCGAGATCAGTATAACTATAATAGTTTTGTTAAATTTTTTGGCAAGAACTTTGTGTATGGAAACCTTGAAGAAGCAAGTAAATGTGGTAACTTCAAGGAGATAAAAACAATCGAATCAAATGATGTGAAAAGATGTGTGATCACAGAGTATTTGCCACCTATAGTGGATCCTCATAGAGACAGAGTTCAAAAGGGAAAAGATTTGAAGTTTATGTCTGGTATCCTTAAGAACAAATATCCGTTTCTTTCGGAAGTGTATTATTGCGAGGAACTTGAGACAATTGAATTGATTGTCGTTCTGAGTGCAAAGGGTTTTCGCATGGATACGATTGCAAAAGTCATGGATGATCGTATGACAGCAGAGAGAAATCAAGCACCAATCCGTCAGGCAGCAATTTTAACGGATTTACAAGTTTCGAATCTGGATGCTGTGAGTGATTCAAAGGCATCCGAAGAGTTATGTGACTTATTGATTGAACAAGGTTTGATTCAGGTGCATGATGATGGGTTTGTATTTGATAACTATATTTCTTATGATCTTGCTGGAGAGAAGGTAGTAGTCTGTATTGTTACCTTACAGGAAGGTAGTAGACAGTTTTGTGAAGTAGAGATGAATTAATCAGATTAGGCGAGACTTTCTTATGTCACTGCTAAGATATGTAATTCTAGCTCTGTATGATAATGGATTGGAGCTAGAATTTCTTTGTTTAAGTAAGGATTGCATTTTGATGTAAAGGTGAAATCATGGATTGCTTATTTTGGAAATTACAACATTTAGAGTTTGGGATTGGTAGAAAATTGGTTTCAAAAAAAGAAACCTCGATTGGGAACAACTTTAGCAGCTCCTAAAACAGCCATTACATTCTTCCGATCATACTTCTATCTCTACAAGTAAAATAAGAATATTAAATGGCTATGTGATATTGTAAATTATCTACAAAAACAAGAAGGACATATTGTGGAAATACACCACATTTATTAGCTACACTCATAATAAAACATAAAAAAATAACAAAATATTTGTAATATGTATACATAAATTTCGTTTCGAGTAATGAAAAATTATAAGTTAGGTAAAATTTTAGTAAAGTTTTACTAAGACTATTGAAAAACAAAAAACTACAAGATATAATTTAGATGAAAGGCGGGACTGTATGGCAACTATTAAAGAGATAGCAAAATTAGCTAATGTATCGGCAACTACAGTATCAAGAGTTTTAAACAAAGATGAGACGTTAGTCGTCAGTACACAAGTAAAGGAGCAGATTTTTAAAATTGCAAAGGAGTTACAGTATATTCCGCCAAAGATGCGACATGCGCAGAAGGAATCTTTTCTTAACATTGGCGTTGCGGACTGGCATATTGTCAGGAAAGACCGTCCCAATATACAGCTTGCTTCCTTGGAAAGCGTAGCAAATCAGATGACTAGTCAGGTGGAAGTCAGTTTTGTTCGTATGGCTTTTCCGGAAGAAGTGCAAGTAGATGGAATTATCGCGTTTGGGTCATTTTCGGACGAGGAAATGGAGTTTCTAAAACGACAAAGTAAAGCGATCGTATTTGTGAATTCCGATCAGAGTGATTATGAATTTGATCGGATCGTCATGGATTTTGATCAGGGAATGCTGAAATTGGTAAATTACCTGATGGATGAAAAAGAATATCGGAGCATCGGATATATCGGCGGTCTGTATTCTGATCAAGGTAGTCAGATCGGTAGTCACCGATTGAAGGCCTTAAAAGATATTTTGTGTAATAGAAATTGTTTCCAAGAAGAATACTTTAAAGTAGGTGAATTAAGTAAAGAGAGTGGATATGGAATGGCAAAGGAACTCTTAGCAACCAAAGATGTTCCAGAGGTATTGGTCCTTGGCAGTGACGAAGTTGCCGAAGGTGCACTCGAAGCAATAAAGGAAGAAAAATATCGAATTCCAAAAGATGTTGCCGTTGTAATTTACAAGGACATTGCGACACTGGAATCCAAATATCCAACGTATACGAGACTTACGATGTTACCTGATATTGTATGGTCGACTGCTCTAAAGTTATTGTTCGATCGAATTTTACAAAAACGTGAAGAGACTATGAAAATCTTCCTTCCAACCAAATTAGAATTTGGAGACAGTGCATGATCTAGCATCGAACAGAAAATTAGACTTTCAATGTCTAAGAAAAACACAGTAGAAAAGACCAAAGTTAACCTAAAGGAGACTGATTATGAAGAAGCTGATTGTTGGTTTAATGGCTCTATCAATTGGAGCAGCAGCATTAACTGGATGTGGAAAAAAAGAAAGTAGTGATCCTAAAAAGATTGACAAATTAAGTGTGTATTTTGTTCCATCTAGAGAACCACAAGAAATCGTTACAGCAACAGAACCACTAAAGAATATCTTAAAGGCTCAACTTACAGAGATGGGATATGATATTGGCGAGGTCGTAATATCCGTTGGTACTACATTTGAAGCAGTTGGTGAAGCACTATCTGCAGGAACTGCTGATATTGGATTTATTCCAGGTGGTACTTATGTACTTTATGATGATGATGCAGAAGTTATCTTAACAGCTACAAGAGATGGTTTAAGCAAAGATTCTGATCATGCAAAAGACTGGAACGATGGAAATCCTACGGTAGCTTCTGACAAACAAGCGGTTTCCTACCGCGCGTTAATGATCGCTGGACCTTCTGAAAAGGGACAAGAGTTAGCTGATAAAGTTAACGCTGGTGAAGAGTTAACATGGGATGATTTAAACAGCGCAAACTGGAGCGTGATGGGTTCTTCATCACCTGCTGGTTATATTTATCCATCCCTTTGGTTACAAGATAAATATTCTAAGGGAATTACAGATTTATCAAGCGCAGTACAGTCCGATTCTTATGGTAGCGCATTTGCGAGATTAGCTTCTGGTCAGGTTGACGTTCTTGTAACTTATGCAGATGCAAGACGTGACAATGAAGAAAAATGGGAATCTGAATTTGGCCGTACGGAATCAATCTGGGCAGAAACAAACGTAATCGGTGTTACAGCACCTATTTACAATGATACTGTTTGTGTAAGCAAGACATCTAAGAACATGAGTGATCAGTTAAAAGCGGATCTTCAGACAGCATTTATCAACATCGGAAACACTGAGGAAGGTAAAGAAATTATCTCTATCTATAGCCACAATGGCTACCAGAAAGCTCAGTCTTCTGATTACGATAAAGAAAGAGAAGCACAGAAGCTTATTCAGGAATTAAGCGATAAGAAGTAAGAACTAGGAAATATCAAAACCCAAGGATTGGGAACATTGATAGTAATGGAATGCAGGGATTGTTTTTTGTCCCTGCATTATTTTCGAATACGCATCAAGAGAAATAGTACTTGTATGCTCGAGAGAAGACGCAATTAAGCGATAGGAAAGGAGAAATCATGATTGAATTTCAACATGCATCAAAAGTTTATCCTAATGGAGTTGTGGGACTTGATGATGTCACACTTAAAATAGAGCAGGGGGAGTTTGTTGGGATAATCGGTTTATCTGGTGCTGGTAAATCAACATTATTGCGTACTGTCAATCGTATGCATGATATCACCTCTGGTTCCTTAACTGTGGATGGAAAAGAAGTTAAGAATATGAAAGGAAAAGAATTAAGAAAGTTAAGAAGAAATATCGGTATGATCTTTCAGTCCTTTAACTTAGTAAGCCGTACTACAGTACTTCGTAATGTTTTAATGGCAAATGTACCTGACATGTCCTTTATGCGTGTATTATTAGGAATCTTTAATAAAGAAGACAAAATAAAGGCGTTAGAAGCACTTGACAAGGTTGGTATCTTAGATAAGGCTTATATCCGTGCTGATCAGTTATCTGGTGGTCAGCAGCAGAGAGTTGCATTAGCTAGAACATTAGCTCAGAATCCTAAGATTATCCTTGCTGATGAGCCGGTAGCTGCATTAGATCCAGTGACAGCAAATCAGGTTATGAGCGATTTTCGTAGAATTAATAAGGATATGAATATTTCCATTTTAATTAATATTCATCATGTCGAATTAGCTTTGGAGTTTTGTGATCGAATTATTGGTATTCGTGCTGGTAAAGTGGTATACGATGGTCCATCCAAAGACGTTACTCAGGATGTACTTGATACTATTTACGCAGGTAAGAACCCAATGGAATTGGAGGATAAATAATGGGCCTTTATGATAAGATTTTTAAGCCAAAGACGATTGTCTTATCGAATGGGAAAGAAGTAAAAGAAAAATTTACAAGAACACCGTTAATTCTTCTAATATTGATTATTGCTACTGTAGTATCCGTTCAAATTACGGGATTCGATCTTTCACTTCTTGTGGAAAGAATTCATCAGTTTTTTGTTATCTTGGGTAGAATGTTCCCTCCAAATGTCGATTATATACCAAATATTTGGGGACCGTTATTAGATACGATCAAGATGTCTTTACTTGGTTCATTTATTGGTTCGGTAGTTGCAATTCCATTTGCAATTTTAGCATCCAGTAATATTATCTCCATTAAACCAGTATTATGGATCGTTCGTCTATTCTTAAGTATTGTTCGAACAATTCCTACGCTTGTATGTGCATTAATTGCAACTTACATCTGGGGACTTGGAACAATGGCTGGTACTGTCGCAATTGGTGTATTCACATTTGCCTATGTCGGAAAACAGTTATTTGAATTAATTGAAACAGTAGATATGGGTGCATATGAGGCAATGGAAGCAATGGGGGCTACGAAGTCAAAAGCATTTGTAACTACAGTACTTCCACAGGTACTTCCTTCTTATATCTCTGTTTGTATGTTCTGTTTAGAAGGTAACGTTCGTTATGCTTCCATTCTTGGTTATGTAGGTGCCGGCGGTCTTGGTCTCATCTTAAATGAAAAGATCAGCTGGAAACAGTATGACAGCGTTGGTATGATCTTAGTTATCTTATTTGGTACGGTATTGATCATCGAATGGCTCAGTCATTATGTTCGTAAGAAGTTAACCTAGGAGGAAGAGTCGTGAACGAAAATATTAGAAAAAAATTCGAGCAGGAACCGAAAACCTGGTACTATAAGGTTTTAATCGCTCTTGTTGTTGTAGTTATCATTGCATGGTCCTCCACGACAGTTCAAGTAAATGAAGTGACGGGAGACGGAATTAGCATCGCTCGTAAGATTATCTCTGGTATCTTTCATCCAGATACCGGCATGTTATTTAATCTAACGGCACAAGGCGTACCATATCTTTTATTAGAGACTATGTGTATCGCTTTCTTAGGTACGATCGTTGGTGCTATCTTATCCATACCTTTGGCATTCTTAGCATCCACGAATATCGTTCCAAAGCCAATCGCTGTAGTAGTTCGAGTATTTATTATGGCAGTTCGTACAATTCCTGCGTTTGTTTATGGTCTTATGTTCATCCGTGTAACAGGTCCTGGTGCATTTGCAGGTCTTTTGACAATGTCGGTATGTTCCATTGGTATGGTAAGTAAGATGTTTATTGAATGTATCGAAGATTTGGATACAAAAATTCTTGAATCTTTGGATGCGGCTGGTTGTACACTATTCCAGAAAATTCGCTATGGTATCATTCCACAGTTGATTCCGGATTTCATCTCAACAGTCATTTATCGTTTTGATATGAATCTTCGTGATGCTACAGTTCTTGGTCTTGTTGGTGCCGGCGGTATCGGTGCACCATTGATCAATGCGATGAGCGCATATCGTTGGAATGAAGTTGGTGCAATCCTTGCAGGATTGATCATCTTAATCTTAATCATCGAAGTTATTTCAACTAAAATTCGAGTAAAGCTAGCAAGAGGGTAATAATGAGTAAAAACTTAAAGATTAATTTCACTTCCGATGTTCATGGTTATTTCTATCCGACGTCCTATGGAGATCGGTTAGAAAAAGACATGGGGCTATTTAAATGCTATTCCGGTTTTGATAAGGATGAAAATACTCTTTGTATCGATGGTGGGGACATCTTGCAGGGTTCTGCATTTGTGTACTATTGTAAATCTGTATTAAATAGCAATCGATGCGTGGCTGAGATTATGAATGCATGTGGATACGATTACATTACCGTTGGTAATCATGATTTCAACTATGGTGTTGATTATCTGAAAGAATATGTGGAGCATTTTAACGGTAAATGTGTTTGTCAAAACATATTAAATAACGACTGCAAAGAAATGTTCCCATATGACATCAAAGTGATGCCAAATGGTTTACGAGTTGGTATTATTGGTATGGTCACAGATTACGTTAACATCTGGGAGAAGGAAGAGAATATCAAAGGAGTTCGTATCACTGATCCGTTTGTGGCAGCAAGAAAGGCTTTACAGGAGTGTAAAAATCAAGTTGACGTAACCATCGGTATATACCACGGTGGCTTTGAAAATGATCTCACAACTGGTGAATTACTTTCCGATAGCACAGAGAATGTTGCGTATCGTATCTGTCAGGAACTTGATTTTGATGTTCTTTTAACTGGACATCAGCACATGTCAATTGATGGTCAAAAAGTCAATAAAACGTTTGTAGTTCAGTCCTGTGAATATGCAAGAGAGTATCAGTGCGTGGAACTTACTTTTGAAGATGGAGAACTTACAATCACTTCGAAACGTAAGAAAGCAACTTTACCAGCCGATGAGCAGTTATGTAAAAAGTTTCAGAGTGTAGAGGATCAGGTTCAGTCTTGGTTGGAAGCGCCAATCGGTCGATTAAACCGCGATTTAATGCCAGATGATAAAATCAAGATGGCGTTACATGGTTCTCCGATTGCAGACTTCTTAAATCAAGTACAGTTCTTCTTCTCCAATGCTCAAGTTTCTTCCGTTGGTTTAGCAAATGAGATCGCTGGTTTTAACCGTGAGGTGAAGACAAGAGATATCATCGCGACATATCCTTATCCAAATACATTAGTTGTAGTTGAGATTACTGGTGCCGCGCTAAAACTTGCAATGGAACGAAGCGCAGAGTACTTTGCGGTAGAGGATGACGGCTCCATTGTAGTCTCTGATAGCTTCTTAAAGCCAAAGGCAGAACATTACAATTATGATTATTATGCTGGAGTTGATTACAAAATCAATCCAACGAATCCGATCGGAAGCAGAATTGAGAATCTTTCTTATCAGGGAGAACCTGTGAAGGAAACAGATAAATTCTCTATATGTTTAAATAATTACCGTTACAGCGGTGCTGGGGGATATCCAATGTATCCGAAATGTCCGGTATTACACGAAATTAACATCGATATGGTCGAGTTGATTATGGATTTTTTCATGAAGCATCCGGTGGTGGAAGTGTAAATTCTGAATGAAGGAGATAGGGTTAATACAAGATGAAAGGTTTCATCCTGTAATAGCCCTATCTCTTTTTATTCATGACATTTTATTTCTTATGTGAATGTATTCGTTTTCCTAAGTTAACTGATGCGATTTAACATACCATGTAACATACTAGCGTGGCGAGCTTCATCACGAGCAGCATGGTCGATAAAAGTGTAAAGTTCTTCAAGATTAGCGGCTTTTGCTTTCTGTGCTAATTCTGCTTTAAATTTATTAGCATTGATTTCGCCATTCATCATGTTTGTTAAGTTTGTCTTGGTGCAATCAGAAATCTTGCCTGTTAACTCTGCATATTTTGCAGCATGTTCTGCTTCTTCCCAAGCAATCACTTTAAGTACTTCAGCAACTTCCGGATATCCAGCACGTTGTGCTACACGAGCCATAGCAAGATATAGTCCTACTTCAGCGGTTTCGCCAGTAAATTGTTGATTTAAATGAGTTTTTAACTCTTCATTTTCCTTCGCAAGTCCTAATTGATTGGTTATAGCAAATTCTAGTTCACTCATAGTATAACGGCTCCTTACATTTTTTTATTTTCAAGAATAATGGGACAGAAAGAAACACAGCATGCTTTTTCTTGTTCTCGCGGTATAGTGTCTCCAAGAATAATAGATTTTACTACGAAAAGTTTGTAATGTAAGGATTGCCATTACGTAGAAATGAAAAAATATTGGATATTTTAGATGAATCATGTATAATTGAAAAAACAGTTCTTAATGGATAAAAAGTCATAGAAACTAAGATAGATAAATGATCGTAAGGAGTAGGATATGTCGAAGATAGTGTTATTAGCTGATTTGCATGGAAATATGACAGCAACATTAGCAGTTGAGAAGGAACTTGAACGTATAGAGCCAGATGAAGTATGGTTTGTTGGAGATGCAGTAGGAAAAGGACCAAGAAATGACGAGACCTGCGATTGGGTCCGAAAACATTGCCAATATCATATCGGCGGTAATTGGGATTATGGTATGAGCGATAAAACTTTAAATACATGTGATTTTTACGATGCTCAGTTAGGCCAGGAACGAATCGAGTGGTTGTATCAGCTGCCACGGGAACGCGAACTTTTAATCAGTGGTGTAAACTTTAGAGTATATCATGGGAGACCTGTAACTACGATTCTTCAAGGATATGATAGTGATGAAGTTTTGAAATCCTGTTTCACGAATGAGAACAAAACGTTTGGTGGAATCATATGTGCAGACAGTCATCGACCATTTATCCGACTGACCAATCAAGGGTATGCAGTCAATACGGGTAGTGTGGGGAATAGTATTGGATTGCCGAATGCACATATGTTATTAGTAGAGGGAGAAAAGGATAGTGAGATTAAAGCTCCATTAAGGCTTACTAGTCTAGTGATTCCATATGATAATGAAGCGGAAGCCAAGATAACGCAAGAATATAAGGACTTGCCAATGAAAGATTCTTATATAAAAGAAATCTTAACAGGAATCTATTCTCGATAAGAGAAAAGATTCCTGTTTTTTCTATTTCTGAAAATCTTTATAAATTTCTTCAATTACAGAATCATCGATTTTCTTATTTAAGAAATATTCTACGGCGTATTTTGCTTGGGCAATCAACATCTCGAGCCCGTTTACCGCTAATACATTTAACGAGATGGCCTGTTCCATGAGCTTAGTTACGGTTGGGTTATAGATAATATCAACTACTGCACCAAGTTCATGATATGGAGATAAATCCATCGGGGATGCATCTGCATTAGGATACATTCCAATTGGTGATGTGTTTACAATCAGGTAAGCATCGCTATGCAGGCGTGCAGCTTCTTCATAAGTTACCGTGCCTGGTTCTACTTTGTATTTCACAGTAATAATCTCGCTTGCATGTAAGTCGTTAAGAACTGCAAAGATGGCCTGGGCAGCACCACCATTACCGATCACTAATACTTTTTTACCAGTTACCTCTATGTTGTGTTTTTGCAGTGTATAAGCGAAGCCGTCATAGTCTGTGTTATGACCGATTAATTTACCATTTTCGTTGACGATTGTATTTACAGCACCAATTCGTTTTGCTTTCAGATCAATTTCCGATAAATAAGGTATTACCATCTTTTTATATGGAATTGTTACATTGATGGCATGAAAATTTTTTTCCGTCATAAAGACAGGAAATTCTTCTTTGGTTAGTGGACATAAGTCGTAACTATAATCTGCTAATTTTTCGTGGATCAGTTTTGAATAACTGTGTCCTAACTTTTCTCCAATTAATCCGTATTCCATGATTTTATCCTTTCTTGTTTGGGGTATAAGGAACATAATACTACCAAGATATATGTAATATTTTCTCTCAATCTTATCTTATTTATCTTTCAAAATCAAGTTTTTTGAATATCATAATTTGTCCCGGTACTCATATACTGTAAAAACAGGACAACGGTTTCCTGTATGTTGAAAGGTAGTGGTGAGTCAAAGTGAGTAAAAAAGAGGAGCTGCTTAGAATATTTTCCATTCGGTTGAGAACTTTGCTTTCAAAGGTTGTGATGAATTATGATCTGTTGCAGGAGATTCGATTGCGTGCAGATGCACCGTTGATTGTGAGGTACGATAATAAGGAATATTTTATCAGTGATGGTTCCTATTTAACAAATCGAGAGCAAGAAGCTTATGTAATCACAAAGGCGGAAGTCAAAGAAACGATGGAATTTATCAGTAATTATTCACTATATGCTTTTGAGGAAGAACTCAAGCAAGGTTTTATTACAATCATCGGAGGACATCGAGTTGGCATCGCAGGTAAAGTGGTGCTTGAGGAAGGCAAGATTAAGAGTATGAAGTACATATCATTTATCAATATCAGACTATCCCATCAGGTAAAGGGTTGTGCAGACAGTATTCTTCCTTATGTTGTACGCAATAATAGTA
>JAQXNU010000213.1 GCA_029098165.1 Clostridiales bacterium | reverse complement strand
CAATATGGCATGCTCATCATAAGTTCTCCATCCAGAATCTACATCTCTATCACTAGTAAATAGATGTTCTGATTCCCAAAATCGCAAAGTACGACTAGTTAGTCCCATTTGCTCTGACATCTTGTTAATTGATATTTGTTTATTCATAGGTTTCCTCCTGAGATATCTCTATTGTGATTATATCACTTATCGTTACGTCAACTTCAATAGAAAAAATTTTTTTTAATTAATTAGGAAATACCTCACTTCAGTCTTACTACATTGTTTCCATATATTCTATCAACTTCTTTTTAATTGCTTTCTTTAACTCCACTGGTTGTATCGAAGTTGCATTCATTAGAATGTTCCAATAATCGTTAAGAGCATTCTCAAATCCATACAAATTCACGCAGATTTTCCACTGATCCTTTTTGTTCCATAGGATAGAATACTCCATTCCTTTAAGATAATGGAATGCTTTTTCATTCACGATCATGGTAGCTATGTATTGTTCTTCTAAAGCACATTTCTCTTTAAAGCCTTTCAATGAATCTTTGAAATAACTTTTTAAATCAAAATTCTTAGGGTACAAAAATGTATCCTCAAGTAGTGTACAGTCCGTAATCCGATCGCATCGAAACATTCGAATTGTAAATGAAGACTCACAATATCCTACCAAATACCATATCATCTCTTTAATAGCAATCCCATATGGACGGATAATTCTACAGGAAACATCATGATTCATTTTTTGATATGTAATGTTTACTCCTAACTACTGATGTATTTTTCACGCAGTATCCTTTCACATTATTAATATACCTTTAATTGTAATACTTTTGATAAGAAATTACCATTTTTGGAACTGATTTTTTGCTGACCTACTGTTGTCAACAATCATTTGCTACACGATATGTGTTTGGCAGAAATCCCAAAAAACTAAAAGAGTTAGAAGCAAAGTATGGTATTCATCCAGTTACAGATATGAATGAAAAGATGGAAAATGAGGAGATTGATCTCGTTGACATCTGTCTTCCAAATGAACTTTACTGTACCTATGCCGTTCAAGCATTAGAACACAAGAAACATGTATTATGTGAAACACCTGTGGCTCTTAACATTTCCGATGCAATAGCTATGCAAACAGCACAACAAAAATCTGGAAAACTCCGAAAACTCCAAATCCAAAGAAATACTACACCCGTTTGGGGTGATTTAGGGCAGGCTAACATCGTGACTTCATTAATGTGCCATGATATTGACTTTGTGACTTACCTGCTAGGAAGGCCTAAAAAGGTTCAAGTTGCAAAAACATTGGGAAAAGAAGGACAATGATAACGCAGTAGTTCGTTACCGGGTTTCCACCCTATGATATATAAAAATAAAGGTATAACCACGAAATTAAGATGTGATTATACCTTTATTTTCTCATTTGTTTATCCAGTAACTTCGGATAATAAATCGACATGGCTGCAGTTTCATAAGCCCCCGCATGAATATCCAACTTACCACTATTATCCCAGATTATGTCTTCTGGATATTGTGCTCGATCTACAAGACAGAATTCCTCTTGTCCCGTAAGTCCATAAGTTCCTAAATCATAAGGCTCGATCAAATATTGAATTTGCATTTTTAAATGCTCAGTTGCTTCTTTAATTGCTTCCAAAATTGTCTGAGTATGTAGTGGATCGCCATGTTGATTGATACATATTATCTTATGAAATCCAAACTGTTGAAGGTTCGCAAAAATGTCATGAAGCATCATCTTCATAGTTTCTGGCCGTGTGGAAAAACATCCTGGAAATGCTCCGGTACATTTGTTTATCCCCCAATAGTATGGTGGCGCAATGATACAGTCTTTTCCTGCCTGAATGGCTTCGTTTCGTATTTTACTGCAAACTACGTAACTCATATAAATATCTGTACCAAGTGGAAGATGCGGTCCATGCTCCTCAATTACCCCTAACGGTAATAAAACCGGCACCCCTTTCTTACCCTTTTCCTTAATTTGTTTCCATGTCATGTCCACCATCGTATCTTTGAAAATCGATTCATTCATAGAAGTGTCCTCCTTTTTTTATTGGAATCCAGATTTCATATTGAAACTCTTTACTGCTTCGATCTCCCTCGTAAGGGAAACATTCAATTTCCGTTGTTTCTGCATGTTGAACTTCTAATGCCGGCAACCATTCATCGAAGATCTGTTTCCAAAGAATAGGCATTGTGTCATGGATGGAACCTTTTTGTTCAAAAATTGCCCACATAGATGCAGGTACAATAAATTCTGATGTACCATCTATCACCTCATGACGAGAGAAAACTCCGATCATGTAATCCACATGCGTTTCATCAACTACCTGCATAAATCCATGAACTCCATGAGGCTGTCCGTCGCATAATGCCAGTAATTTCTCATACATCCCATTTCGAAACACCTCATTCCAGAAAGTATCTACTGCATGCTCGTCATCTTCTGGTGCAACAAAATGTCTTTGAATTCCGATGACACGCATTGCCTTCCTTTGTTCCATCCGATATTTCATCTCCGTCGTTCCTTCCACAGAGATATGAAACCTCAATGGAGAAAAGGAATTCACTCGAGTAGTACTATTTCTAGCCTCAGAAGGAGTCACCCCATGAAAACTGCGAAATGCTTTTGTAAATGCATCTGCTGAGTGATATCCATATTTGATAGCCAAGTCAAGAATCTGTATATTACTGTCTTTTAATTCGGCAGCTGCAAGAGTCATTCGTCGTTTTCTAACATACTCTACGACCGTAATTTGAGCGATACATGTAAAGATTCTCTGAAAGTATGCACTTGAGTATCCTGTAAATTCTGCTGCCTTCTGAAAGTCAATGTCTCCCTGCATATTCTCTTCTAGATATTCGATTGCTTGATTCATCCCATACAGAATATTCATTCTCAATTCCTCCCTTGAAAGAATAACATAAACTTTCTTTTCTTATCCGACTTTTTCTGTCCAATATAATCGGTTAGCTTATTTAAAATTACTTTTCTACACGGAAATTATACACTGTTTCTTGTTTGTCAACAAACAAAAAAGACAATATTGGTCATGACGAATCTAATTTGACAAATACTAAAAATTTTTTTATAATAATACACACGTTTTAGAACACTTGATATAGAACGAATTGTATATAATAAAAAGGAGTTCGTATGCCACCAAAAGCTAAATTTACAAGAGCAACAATAATAGCTGAAGCACTGGAGATTGTTCGTGAGAATGGAATAAACGCAATTACTTCAAGAGATTTAGGCAAAAGACTTGGTAGTTCAGCATGTCCAATCTTTACGGTTTTCAACAATATGAAAGAGATAAAAGAAGAAGTTATTCAAACCGCAAAAACTATATATAGAAAATATGTAAATGATGGATTAAAACAAGAACTTGCTTTTCGAGGAGTGGGAATTGCATATATTCGATTTGCCATAAAAGAACCAAAGTTATTCCAACTCCTTTTTATGAGTGAACAGAATCAACAATTAGATTTGGAACATATTCTATTATATTTAGATGATAGTTACAAGGAAATTATAGAATCAATTGAAACTTCTCTTCATCTTTCTACGGAAAATGCTAAGTGGCTCTATCAGCATCTCTGGATTTATACGCATGGAATTGCAACTCTTTGTGCAACGAAAGTCTGTTCATTTTCGGATTCTGAAATTAATGCTTTGATGACAGAAGTATTCAATAGCCTATTAAAGACATTAAAAAAGAAAAACTAAAGCATCATTATATTATTAATATATTTTTGCTTATTGGTCACTTATTTTAACACCACTATAAAATCTGTTAGGAGAAGAATGATGAAACATAAAACAAAAATAGTAATCACCCCATTTTTAGTAATCATACTTTGCTGTATTGTATCTGTACTTTTTAATCACTTTATAGATGAATGGGCATTTATTCCGTTAGCTCTTGTATACTGGTCATTTATACTCTTAATTACAAAACCAAAATGGAATGATCTCAAGTTAATGCTGACTCCGAAAGGAAATAATAAACGATGGAACGTGATTGCCTATATTCCATGTCTTTTTTGTATTGTTGCATTTGTATGGGGGGTACAATCCATCGAATGGAATCCATTTCTGGTCTTGTTATCTTTAATTTTTATCATAATAAATCCGATAGCAGAAGAGCTATTTTGGAGAAAGTATTTATTTGATGCATTAGAATGCAAACTGTGGAAAAAAGTTCTTTTTACGACATTACTTTTTGCACTTTGCCATCCATTAACATGGGGTGTATTCTCAGTTACAATTCGAAGCACAATCATGGTTTTTCCTTTACTATTAATGGGAATTATATGGGGAATTACATATCATAAAACACAATCGATCCGTCACTGTGTAATAGCACATGCAATAGTAGATACATTAAATTTGTCGATATGGGTTTTCTTAAACTTATTTATTCCACCTGTTGTTTAATATAACTAAACTCCTCCTTTTTGTATCATAATAAGCACCAATGGAATCACTAGGAACAACACGGAGAAAAAACAGTCTGTATATAATTCTTCCGCCAATGAGAAATGAGAAGAATCAGTAATGTTACCAAACCACCCACAATCATCTGAAATAGTATAAATAAAAACACATACACTGCAATTGGAAACTTCATCACATACTTTTGATACTCCGGAATACTGTTGATTACAGCAAACGATAGCTTCATTGAATAGATTATTGCAATATGTAAAAATCGTACCATCCATAACAATAGAATCAAAACGAAGGAACTAATCAGACTAATCATCACTTTTTTTTGTATGATTTGTTCTTTCCCTTTCCTTGTTGCACCAATTAATCCCCATGATATCTTTTGATATTCCATTGAGATTACATTTCCAAAGGAAAAGATGAAGCATAAGTTAATGAAAAGCCATTTTTTTAAAAACACTGGATCCCGATTTCCCAAAAGATATAAATATCCGGTATCATAGATAAACTCACCACCATACTGACGAATATATACATACTGCTGTTCCACTCTTTGAAACTGGGAATAGAAGGCTAAATCACTTTCCCATTTAACTTTCATGTCATCTCCCATGATGGGGTCAATTTCACCATTACTAACTAAAGCTTCAATACGATTGATTTGTTCCAAGGCATTTTGATACTTCTGTTGCTCTACTTTTATCATTTGTTCCTTTTCTGGTGTCAAATTGCCCTCCAGCTGTAGCATCAAATTGGAATAGTACTCTTCAAATGGAGAAATCGGATATCTCGCAGATCTTTCTTGATAACATAGTAAGGCTAGGAACAATAGCATCACATACAATGTTTTATTCATAAGGAATACTTTATAACTCTCATGACAAAGTAAACTTGATGAAATCGGAATTCGAAAGAAAGAGCCATGATACATTTTTTTTTATCTCAAGATGCTTTCCCCTGCGAAATAGATAGACCGAGAAAAAGAAACCAACACTATTTTGTAAGATCAAAACGACCCATGCAGTTAATAATCTTGATATAGGTTGATCAAATAAATTAAAATTTAAATATGCCCCATATAAATTCTGGGTTTTGAGTAATCCATAAATATTGATGTATTTTACTGGAGACGCAATGCTGTATGCTGGCACAAATGTATACAAACCGTAACATAATCCTAATACTAAGATACCAATCACTTGTGGCAAATAACTGATTCTTGTAATAATCGATACTATTACCAAAAGAAGTCCAAAACTAAATAAAACCATACCTTTCGTTATCATCGATAACAGTATCCCTATTTTGACAACACAACACATCATCGTATACACCACATAAATAATTCTGTTTCAAGGTTGTCACCGTATCTTTGTTACCAGTAAGAATATTGATTTGCTCAATATCTCCACTATCTTTTCGACTAATATATAAGAATTCATTCTTCATGATCTCATTATGTAGACATTGATTAGAACAACGATATACCTCGTTCTTTTCTGCTGTTGTGATATTGAAGGTCATATAAACGCTTTGGGAAGAGTGATTGATTTCTCTCCATTCTTCATCACTACATTTCATAATTTCTTCTTCCGTTTTCCCATTCGCATATTCAAGTGCATGAAATACAATTCGATCCATATTACACCCTACTACATTCCATTTCAAGCCATCATGAAAATCTAGGCTACATACTGTTTCTATCGAAGAAGTTTCCACTTGAAATCGTACCAGTTTTCGATCCGTAGAAGTTGTATAGGTTGTATTCCCATCTCGTTTGGAAGACAACTTTTTCGTTATAAAATAAAGAGACTGATCATCACCAAAGATTGAATTCTCAACTGTTAGTCCTGCCTCGAACGTACATAGTTTTCTACGATTGGAACCATCTAAGTCCATACAATATAACGTAGCTACAGGTGTTTTTACACTTACGTCTGAAGCATCTCCAATCAAATCAATACCTAGGGTGCCCTCGTCATCACAATCTTTACTCAGTACATACAGTTGTTTCTTCCATACAAATAAATTGCTGTCCATTAGGAATTCTTCCGAATCAAATACAGAGTTGCAATTTTTCGTATTATGTTGACATCCACTATTACTGCAAAGATATATTTCCTGCTTTGTTGCAAAATCAATATACATTAGATGTCTTCCAAAACTGCCATCGACTAATTCTTCTGCTGTCTCACTCAAATAATAATATCCCTCCTCGGTATTACAGGATGTTTGATTATACATACTGAGCATTTTCAGTGATGGAATTACCGAATTGTTTTGATCATCCTTTGCATTTTTATTCTTGGAACCAGATTCCTGATTTCCTTGGTTTGACGATGTATCAGATCCATTTGTACTATCATCTAAACTTTGAGTTACATTTTCATTTCCTTTTAAGATTTCCTGATTTGCTGGTTTTTCCTTGCTACAGCCACTCATTGTCATTGCTATAACTACTGCTGTTAATACTATTTTCCTAATCATAAAAAGACCCCCTTACTAAGCTTTCATACGCTAATAAGAAGATCTTAATATTCAATGGTCAATTTTTTGTCAAACCTTTAGAAAAATTTTTGCACATCCACCCAGATCAGAATTGGATATGTTTAAATTCCCCCCATGTTTTTCACATAAGATGGTGCTAATTTTAAGTCCCATGCCAATATGAAAATTCTTAGAATCTGATTTAGTCACAATTTTACCTTTACTTTTCAGAATATCTTTCGGAAATCCTGGTCCATCATCCTCGATACTTATGATTAGTTGATGATTCTCTAGTACGCATACTATTTTTATTTCATTTACTGCAAATCGTAAGGCATTTCCAATTAAGTTCTCTAAAATACGATATAGAACTTCAAGATCAAGCTCAACAAGCTGGTCTTCGATAGTATTGATTAACTTTAAATTTAACTTATTTTTCGTAACCATGACCGAGAAATCTTGAGATATTTGAGTAAAGACATCTTTTGTTGAAATACAGGTCTTAGCAACTGTTAATTCCTGCAACTGTTTAATCTCTTGTATGGATTCGGTATACTGCTCCAATCGTTCCGCTGCACATTCCACATTGTTCGCAATGGATAATATTTTTTCTTTTGATAATTTATCCTCAGAAACATTCAACTTAAGATACTCTACATATCCTTTGATGATAGCTATAGGGTTTCTTAAGTCATGAGCAACTGACGCCTGCAAATCTCTACTATCCTCAAGCATTCTCCACATCTTACTATTATTCTCATACAGAGTTTTTCGCATCTGTTCAAATGATTCACAAAGACTCCCTAGTTCATCCATACTCTCATAAGAAATCGAAAAGTCTAGGTTTTCTTCTGCAATTTCCTTGGATGCCTTTAATAGTAAATCAATTGGCCTTTGTAATTTTCGTTGATAGAAAACAAATCCACAAATTAAAATTCCTATGACTGAAAATAACAGTGGAACAAGAATCATTATGACTCCACAACTTTGGTAAAGAAAACGTCGTTTGGGTGACAAAGAGGTAAAACTATTTTCAATCTTATTAATCCCATATTTTGTGTTTTTTATTTTGTTATTACTGCCTTCTAACGGCAATATTGCCACCTGCTCAGGTTTTTCACCTATCTTCATTCGGTAAGAAGCATAAGAATCCTCTCCATTATCACTACTTTGCTCAATTGTTAAGAATAGCTAACTGAATTAAATCCATTGGTTCTCTGATATGTTCTTCAATATACGTCAACGCTTGAATCATAGCTTGACTTCCGCTCATCTTCCTTCCTCCCTGTCAACTATTAACAGCTTGCACTTGTATATCGTGTAATAACCCTTTTCCATAATCGGCGGGATAACAGTATCGCAAACACTGATATAACGATAAACCAAATGCATTGTCCTGTTTGAACTTTATGTAGAAGCCATGTTGGAGCAACATTTGTTACTAAAAAAATAGGAAAGCGAAATGTTCCAACAAATCTGATAGATTTATTATATAATTTACTTGGCAGATTGTTCAATGAAAAAATATCTTGAGCTATATTACCCACTGCATCTAATTTAACAAAAAAGAAAGATAGTAGTTGAATAGAAAACATGATCGCGTAAGAAAGCATCAGTCCTATTCCAAGCATAGAGATATATCCTGCAATAGATATGATATTGCTATCAATTCCTAATCGCTTACTTGCAATAATGACAACGATGATTCCGCCCAGAAGATCAGGAATCATCGTAGAGATTTCAACAGCTTGACAAGAAATGAAGAACTGAAGTGACATCGGTTTTACCATATATAAATCAAGATTTCCCGTCCGAATATACTGTGGAAGCATTACTTTAAGATTCACAAGAAAGAATGTAGTGTATAACCCCTGAACAATAGAATACGTCCCAATATATAACAGTACTTCATCCGGAGATATCCCATTTATCATACTTCCTGTTTGATATATAATAAGAGCATATATGATTTTATTAAAGAAAAAAATCAGATCAACCAGAATTCCCATATAAAAGTTGAATTTATATTGCATGTCTATGGATATACAGCTTTTAATGAAAAAAATCCAGATCCGAAGATATTTCATGAAACATTTTATCACCTGATCAACCTCCAACCGAGACATAATTCTTAATTCCTTTACTCCACATATAACGAGCAAGCCCCCCCAATACTCCAATCCAGAAAAGCTGTATTCCTATGCTTTGTAATATTTCTGGCCCTGATAGAGTACCTAAGATAATGTGAATTGGGATATATGCTGTGTATTGAAACGGTAAATATCGTAACAATACCTTTGCTCCGCTACCAAAGACCTCTAAAGGTAGCAAGCCACCACTTGCTAATTGAATAACCAAGCTTATAGCCCAGAATAAGTAAAGCGTATCCACCAACCAATGCAATTCCATTGACACTGATGGAAACCAGTTTTCCACCAAGAAAATATAGAAACCGATACGCGAGGTATCCAATTGGCTGGCTTAAAAATTTATTTAGTTCTCCATTTTTAATATCCGATGCAATATCGGATGCAAAACCTGCAGATACAAGATTGGAAATAATTGCAGCGAGTATCGTGTATAAAATCATTTGTGTATAGTTATACCCATACACCGCTTCTGTTTCTCGATAGACTGCTTTCCACATAAACACAGCCATCCCCATTGGTATGATAGCACTGACCATGCTTACTAGAAAATTTACCCGATACTGCATCTCTTTGGATACTGACATCTTGAACATAAAACAGTATTTTTCGTTTCTCGTTGATTTCATACTTCGTTTCCCCTCTGATATAGCGATGTGATTAAAGATTCTAATGGTATATCCTGGACCGAAAAATCATACACCTGCATTGTCTGCATAATTTCCTTCATGATACTTTGTATCTTCTGATGATCTACTTCCAATTTTACTTCTGATCCATTCCATTCCTCAATTTTACCATATTGCTGGATTCTTTCTTTATCCAGGTTCCCTGCCACCCTAAACTGTATGAGTTTCTTTTCTCCAAACTCTTTGCGAATACTCTCTAAACTTCCATCAAAGACAAGATTCCCATGATTGATTACAATGGCTCGATTACACAATTCTTCGATATCCTTCATATAATGACTAGTCAAAAGAATTGTAGTCTTTGTCTGTTTATTATAGTATTTTAAGAACTCAATGATTCTTTTCTGGGATATAAAGTCTAAACCAATGGTTGGCTCATCCAAAAAAATTACTCTAGGGCCATGAATCATGGACGCCATCAATTCAAATTTCGTTCGTTCCCCCAAAGAAAGTCGGCGTACTGGTACCTTTAGAAGATCTTTCACGTCAAACAACTCCACGAATTCATTTAGTCGCTTTTTATATGTCTGATCTGATACTTCATAAATACATTTATTGAGATACAGAGAATCTACTGCAGGCAAATCCCACCACAGTTGACTCTTTTGCCCCATAACGATTGCGAATTTCATCTTATACTCTTTTTTTCTCTGCCATGGGACATAATCCATAATCTTTGCATCACCACTAGTCGGAAATAAAATTCCACTTAGCATTTTTAGTGTTGTTGTTTTACCCGCTCCATTCGGACCAAGAAAACCAACAATCTCACCTTCATCAATCTGAAATGATATATCATTCACTGCCGTTTTCGTAAGCTTCTCTCTTTTCAACAGATTCTTAATTGAACCTTTTAGTCCCAATTCCTTCTCATAATATTGATATTCCTTTTTAATATTTTTCACGTCAATGATACTCATAACCGCCCTCACTCTCATGCTGACAATTCAAATCATTTGATTATATGTAATCGCTTTGTTTGACTTATCATACCAAAGAGTTCATGTTTATACTCGATGATTTTTATCATATTGCAATAAGTTACTAGAAAAGGGAGTGTTGTAAAATCTTCGCAAATATTATCCCGATCCTAGAACTTCTTCCTGTATGCAACGTTCCTATTTACTATCGATTGATTTTAAGGTTACTTCTCTAACTGATTGGGCCACACAGCTTAAAACTAATCCTCTTTATGCTATATTCAGTGGTTTTGATGTAAATGATACTCCAGGTGTTGGTACTCTCTATGATCTTATCAACCGTTTATGGGATTCTTCACGTGATCGCTATTATCATGGTTATGATTTATATATGCTTGTCGATTCAAAAAGCGATTTTACCCATATTTCCACATTTCTCTTGTGCTTTAAAACATGATTCACATGGATTTTTGCATGCTTTTTCAGAATAAGATTTAAATGTCCTATCATTTGCAAGCAAAATGGTTGTATTTCCTGTACTTGTCAAACTCCATGCTCGAATACTAAATATGGACGCACTGTTCATTTAGTTTTGAATGACAATCCAAGATTATTCAATAATCCACCAAAGAGTAGCAAATAATGGATACTGGAATACAATGCAAGAACATCTGCGGAACGTTCAAATAAACGTGAGAAATTGTACTTTAAATTAGAAGACGGCAGACACCACTCTACTAAGATGTGGTACTGCCGCCTCTATTACATCCTGATATTACAGCATCCGGATGCCTGGGATTTGCCATCTGAATCCACCCTCAAAAAGTTGATTTTGAGTTCTATATCACAAAGAATTAGTTATGAGTGCACCAAAATTAACCTATACTTCCTCCCATTCGATAGTGTTAAACAAATGCAAATCCAAATGTTTAGAAACATACTTCAAAAGCTCACAGCCTGCTATGCAGTTTCCTTTGTCATCTAGTGCCGGTCCATATACCCCTATTCCAAGCTTGCCATGAGCAACGCTGACCAATCCGCCT
>JAQXNU010000212.1 GCA_029098165.1 Clostridiales bacterium | reverse complement strand
GTGAAAGAAATCTATACGATTGAATTAGAGCATTAATCTCTAGTTAGTCTTTAATAGACAGGCAACTTGACCTATCAAGGAAGCAATAAAATACCAATTTTCAGTTAAAGGATAAAGAAATATGAATGATGAAATAAAGTGTTATTTGAAGAAGTATCCGCAGGAAATCGTGAACCTATATATGGAACTGAGAGAAATAATTTATTCTGTCAACGCAGCTAATATCGAGGAAAAAATGTGGGCAAAGCTTCCAAGTTATTACGATGAAGAGAAATATATCAGGCTTATTCCCTTTAAGGACCATATAAATATAGAGACTACAGGATTAGCTGATTATATGGAGGCTTTTGCAGGATATAAGTTTACACCAAAAGGGATGCTACAGATTAGTTCAAAACAAAATATACCGAGAGATATTTTAATGAATGCATTTAAGAATACATTCCTCAACTAGAGTCATATTTTTTTTCGTATTGAAAAAACTACAGTAAGTGCTTATAATAATTTGCCTTACCAATACCAATGGTTGCCCAATGATTAGCTTTCATTGATTCTTCATCAACATATTCCTGGTCATATACTCCATCTCTTTTCATTTCTTCAATGTCTCGTTTTATACTTTCTGGAGTTGCAGTTCTATATATCCCCACACTAATTTGCACGAATCCATACGAAAATCCATCTTCAATATCAACAATCTCTCCATTATTATGTACCTTTAAGACTTCACAGAGTTCATCTGCGTTACACTCAAAAGCTGGTATTCCATAGATTACAGGGTGTAATGTTCCTTCCATTCCTCCAAGAAATTCGATAAATTCGACAGAATCATTTTTATCATAATCGATTGCGAGCTCATTGCCATAATAGTAATGTCGATTGCTTAACTCACCTTTACCAAGAATACTGATAACTTGATTTTTCTTCATTCCTAATTCAACTACTTTACCATCTATAACAACGTTCTCAAGTGGATTAATTTCTATTTGCATACTCTGACAGACCTTTCTTATATTATTGAAACTTACCTTTACTACGAATTGCGATTTATCAAATACAAGTAATACGAAATCTCTCTTTCTATAATACAGGAAATAAATAATATTTACAAGATAAGACCTTATAATGTTCATTATCATGAAGTCAACCAATATGTCTAAGATACACAAAATGTATTCTAAAAAATGGTTTGTTGTAAATAATAGAAGCGCCTTCCGGATGAGATCAACATTTCCAGACAGACTATGGTCAACTGGGTAATTCAATGTGCAGATCGTTATCTTGCTGTATTGTACGATTACATGCATAAGGCAATGTATGATCACCATGTAATAATCCAAGCGGATGAAACGCCATGTCTTGTAAACAAGGATGAGCGAGAAGCTGGTTCCAAAAGTTACATGTAGGATTATCGTACTGGAACTTTGTCTACCAACCATCCGATTGTTTTATACGAGTATCAAAAAACTCGCAATGCAAGTCACCCTAAAGAATTCCTCAAAAACTTCAAGTTCTTTTGCATTACGGATGGATATCAGGTTTATCACACCATTGGGAATGAACGTGAAGACTTGACCATCGCAGGATATTGGGCACATGTGCGTCATCGATTTGATGAAGCATTTAAGGCGACGAAGAAGTCTGAGCAAAAAATCTGAACTGCAAACAATCTGAAACCTTATGAGTACTTCCTTTACCTATTAACTGAAATTCCAGAACATTTGGATGATACAAACACAGGTTTTGTTGAAGATCTGCTTCCTTGGTCAGACAAACTGCCAAAGGAATGTAAAAAGTAACCAAGTAGCTAAGTCGCATGTGAGTGCAGCTTAACTTCTAGGATGGTACGAGTGATTTACCGTTTATTATATTATAACAAAATATTACCATTATTTTTATTCATAGGATAACAATAAAAAAGTGCTTAGATTTCAGGCAATACTGAACTCTAAGCACTTCTTATTGTATTCCATCTTCTATAGCTACTGCTATAATTAAGTGGAGCTGAGGGGAATCGAACCCCTGTCCGAAAGCCCATCCACTGCAGTTTCTCCCATTACAGTTTATCTTTTAACATTCCCTCCATGAATCGCCGATAAACAGGCTATTCACTTCAGTAGCTTCATAAGTTCTCTTATCCTCGCAAAGCTTTGAGGATAAGGTTCCTTGCAGTTTTGATGCCGAGCTCCTAAGCCGCAAGAAGCCTAGGTTCGACAGCAGCCACTAGGCTGCGTACGCTAAATTATCGTTTGCGTTTAATTTTAATTTCTAAGTTTTTACGTGGTCCTAGTCCACGAATGGCTACCACAGTTTCAAAACCCCCGTCGAAACCAGTACAACCCCTGGTTTTTTGACGATCTGTCTTTAACGTGTACCTTATTATAATATCATTTAGCTAGAATGTCAATGCTCCAACCGAAGTTATCTTATGGATATTACAACTCTCCACAGAAAACTATTCTTCGACTTCTTCCTTCAGGCTTTTATAACAGTACTTGCACATTGCTTTGTACTTCTCATTACCACCGATGTCTACCTGTTCTCCATGAACGATCAGTTTACCATTTCCATCGAAACGAGCATTAATTGTAGCACGTCTTCCGCATTTACATACTGTCTTGATTTCCTGCAAACTTTCAGCTAACTCAAGCAAACGCTTGCTTCCTTCAAATAAGCGCTGTTGGAAATCTGACAATAATCCGAAACAAATCACATTATGATGGAATGCGATCTCATATAATTCATCAACTTGAGCTTCTGTTAAAAACTGAGCTTCATCCACCATAATAATGTCAGCTGGATTCTCTTCAAATAACTTTTGTATCGAATCGAGATGATGAACCATGACACAGGCTGATTCCAACCCAACTCTTGACTTGATTACCGATTTTCCTTCTCTGACATCAATTGCTGGTTTTAATAGTAGTACCTTAAACCCCTGTTCCTCATAATTATGTTTGATCATCAATAAATTTGCGGACTTCGAACTATTCATACAACCATACTTAAAATATAGTTTTGCCATATTACACCTTCCAATGTCTTCTGTATTTTATTCAAGTATTGTTCGATAAGAGAAACTTCCTATCGAATAGAAAAAGCCGAACTACTTGCTATTAATAAGCATAAAGTAAGCCAGCGAACTGGCTTACTCTATACTTATATTAAGTTAACCTTACTCTTGAATAGCTGCTGCTAATGCAGGAATTAACTGCTTCTTACGTGATACAACGCCATCAAGCTTAAAGCCATTGTTTACTTCTCTAACGTTAAATGCACCTTCCACTAAGCTCTTCGCATTGTTGCCAACACAGATCAACTCAGTTGATTCACGGATAATATTAGTTAACATAAAGAACATCATATCGACTGCATGGTCGTTGATTGCTTTATTTAAATATGGAATCAAACGTTCTTTGATCTCTGATAACTCAAGAGCATTTAAAGAAGTAATTTGTCCAACACCAAATGTCACATCACCTGCAGAGAAGTTCTTGTAATCTTGGTAGAAAATCTCTTCTGCTGTCTTAGATTTTAAGTTACTTCCTGCTTCGAACATTTCACCTGCAAATTCTACTACATCTAATTCTGCGATTTCTGCAAGTTTTTCTGCTGCCATCTTATCTACTTCCGTACAAGTAGGAGAACGATACATTAATGTATCGGATAAAATTGCAGCGCATAAGATACTTGCAATCTTTTTGCTGATTGGAACATTATTTTCACAGTACATTTGGTAAACAATTGTAGAGGTACAACCAAGAGGCTGATTACGGAAGAATACCGGTTTCATCGTCTCAATTGTACCAAGGCGGTGATGATCGATGATTTCAAGAATTTCTGCATCTTCGATACCATCAACAGCCTGTTCTTTTTCATTATGATCCATCATGATCACTTTCTTACGTTCCATATTTAACAGATTTCGTCTTGAAATCATTCCACAGTAATTTCCCTTATGATCAAGGATTGGAAAGTCACGATTTTTCTGCTTCGCCATAACTGTCTTAATCTCATCTACGAAAGAATCCGTACGGAAGGTAATTACATTTTCACGAATCATGAAGTGATTAATTGGAATACTTTGATTCATCAATCGAGCGACAGTATACGTATCATGAGGTGTACTAATGATTGTACATCCACGTTCCTGAGCTAATTTCTGGATTGTCACGGAAACCTTTGCACCTTCACACACAACGATACAGCTAGCTTTCATTTCTATCGCACAAAGCTGAGATTCGTAACGGTTACCTAGAATAACTAAGTCATGTTCCTCAATATAATTCTCCATCAGATCTGGATTGGCAGCAGCGATCAATACCTTACCTTTCTCACAGATGGCATTTTCATCGCCGACAATCAACGTTCCTTCCAACGTTTCAATAATATTAGTATATGGTGTCAATGCAGCTGATAAAATATGACTATCATACACTTCCATATAAGAGGTAGCAATATCACCGATTGTAATAATACCCTCTAACTTTTCATTCTCCACGATTGGAAGTGTAACAACATTTTTCTCTTTCATTAAAGCCCATGCCTTCTTTAAAGAGATGGATCTGTTAACACCCTCTGTTTTGCGGATTTCAATATCTTTTACCTGAGTTCTAACATCTGCTATATACTCTGGTGGAGTGATCTCAAAACGATCTAAGATATACTGAGTTTCTGGATTGATTTGTCCAGCTCTCATTGCAACATAATTATTGCCGAAAAGTTTATTTTTTAATTCTGCATATGCAATCGCAGAACATATGGAATCCGTATCCGGATTCTTATGTCCGATGATATTAATTTTTTTTGCTTGTGTTGTCATACACTTCCTCCACTATAGATTTTTCACCTTGAATTCCTTTTCAGCCTCTCTTCTCTGATCTTTCTTCGCAATATCCTGGCGTTTATCATATAGCTTTTTACCACGGGCAACACCTATCTCCATTTTCATAAGGCTACCTTTGAGATAAACCTGTAATGGCACTAGGGTATAACCCTTCTGTTGTAGTGTTCCAACAATTTTATTAATCTGATATTTGTGTAGTAATAACTTCTTTACACGCATTGGATCCTTATTGAAGATGTTTCCTTTTTCATAAGGACTAATATGCATTCCATACACATACACTTCCCCATTTTCAATTCGTATAAACGATTCTTTGATTGAACATTTACCCATACGAAGTGACTTAACTTCCGTACCATGTAGTACAAGTCCTGCTTCGTATGTTTCTTCTATGAAATAGTCGAATCTGGCTTTTTTGTTATTCGCAATCAGCTTAAAACTGTCCTTTGCCATGTCCTATTCCTCTCTTTCTACTGCTAACTTATTGCTGCTTCCAACGAAGATTAAGAATAAGTCGAGAGCAGCATATCTTCCTTAACATACCAAACTTATTCTTACATTTCTCATTGGATTTTCAACTTATGAACCTGCAAAGTTTTTCTACTTCCTACCATTCATAAATGCAGTATTTATTATGATCTACGATCATGCTTAGCGATACACTATTATATCATAACAATATCGGATAAGCCAAATCATTTTATCAACTAATTATTGTACTTTTTTTAGGAATTATAGCCAAAATGTTACATTACTTTTTGTAACTAATTCCATTTATTCTTCATCTTGGTCGTCAACTTCATGCACCACGGTTTTTACAATGCTAAAGTCTATTGTTTTCAGTAATCTATCCGTATCTTCTACGCGAACGATGACGGACTGACCAAGCTTATATGTCTTTCTCGTATGCTCTCCAACCAACTGATAATGCTCTTCATCGTAAATAAAGTAGTCGTCATGCATATCCGCCATTCGAATCATACCTTCTACGGTATTTGGTAATTCCACATACATACCCCAGGCAGTCACTCCGGAAATTACTCCTTCAAACGTCTGGCCGATAAACTGGCTCATATATTCAACTTTCTTTAGTTTTTCTACTTCTCGTTCGGCTTCATCTGCACGACGCTCGGTCAAACTTGCCTGTTTTGCAACATCCGGTAAGATACGATCATAATGAACAATTCTCTTCTCACGCATACCGCCGCGAAGGTTTTCCTTAATGATACGATGAATCTGTAAATCAGGATAACGACGGATTGGAGATGTGAAGTGACAGTAATATTTTGTAGATAGGCCAAAGTGTCCATCACAGGTTGTTGTATATTTCGCCTGTTTCATGGAGCGTAAAGTCAATCGGCTGATCAAAGCTTCTTCCGGTGTTCCCTCAATCTTCACTAATAATTTCTGAAGTTCCTTTGGATGAATCTCATCCTGTCCAATATGCATCGTATATCCAAAGTTATTGATGAAGATACTTAATTTTTGAATCTTTTCCAAATCAGGATTTTCATGAGAACGATAGACAAACGGAAGCTCCTGCCAGAAGAAATCTTCTGCTACCGTTTCATTGGCAATCAGCATGAAATCTTCAATGATCCTTGTTGCTTTATTTCGTTCATAAGGTTTAATGTCGACTGGCTTTCCTTCCTCATTCATAATGATTTTCGATTCTGGGAAATCAAAATCGATGGAACCACGTTTTCTACGCTTTTCACGAAGAATAACTGCAAGCTCCTGCATTAGGTCGAACATCTCAACAAAACCTTCATATTCCTTCATCTCTTCTTCATCACGCTCTTCAACGATTTTGTTAACCGAAGTATAGCTCATACGACGATCCACATTGATCACTGTTTCTGCAATTCGATGACCTGTAACATTACCTTTATGATCAATCTCCATGATACAACTTAATGCTAAACGATCACAACCAGCATTCAAAGAACAGATTCCATTCGATAATTTATGAGGTAGCATCGGAATCACACGGTCCACAAGATATACACTCGTACCACGTTTTAATGCTTCTTTATCTAGTGGAGAACCTTCGGTAACATAATTGCTAACATCCGCAATATGAACACCTAATTTATATCCATTACCTTCTCGACTAATTGTAATCGCATCATCCAAATCCTTTGCATCTTCGCCATCAATTGTTACCGTCTGCCAGCTACGAAGGTCCAGACGACCACCTATTTCTTTAGGATCGATTTCGTCTTCTACCCTTTCCACTTGTTTCATAACTTCCTCAGGAAATTCCGTTGGTAATCCATTGGACAAGATTACCGATGCAATGTCAACTCCAGGATCATTGATATGTCCGATGATCTGAACAATCTTGCCTTCTGGATTTTTTGTCTCGCTGCCGTAATCTGTTATTTCAACTAATACTTTATGGCCATTCACTGCACCCTTGGTCTTTTCCTTTGGTATAAAGATATCTGCGCCAAATCTTTGATTGTCTGGAATGACAAACCCAAAGTTCTTGCTCTTTTGAAAGGTACCAACAATCTCTGAAACATTACGTTCGATAATTGCAATAACTGCACCCTCTCTACGTTTTCCAGACTGCTGTTCTTCCTGGATCATAATCTGTACTTTGTCCTTATTTAACGCACCCTTAGTTTCACTTTCTGGAATAAAGACATCACCTGAATCTTCTTCTCCTTCAATGGTGACAAAACCAAAACCACGTGTAGTTCCCGAGAAAATACCAACCTTGATATTTCCATTCATTACTTTATATCGTGCATTGCCATCTAACATAATCTTTCCATCGGAAATTAAAGAATCCAATACCAATTTAAGATCATCTCGTTCATTCTTTGGAACCTGTAATAAGCCCGATAACTCTCTAAATTTCATAGGTCGATATGATTTGTTCGTAATCACATCATATAATAATTGTTTCTTATGTTCTAAGATTTCTTTCTCCATTCACAACCCCACTTTCTCTATTACTTCCTCATATTTTGACTTTTAGATATTAAATACTAGTACTAGCATTTCTCATTACTAAATTGTTTTTAATAGTATCTGTCGTAATAACTCAACTATGTATTACATTATGTGTCAGCTTTATCCCTATTTTACCTCATTCATGTGACTTTTTCTATATGAATCAAAGATATAGAACTAAAAAAACACCCTGCTAAGCAGAGTGTTTTCATTTTTTTATAGTCCCCAATTTAAGTTAAGTAAAACTGCAATTACTACAAATAATACAGCAAGAACAATTGTAATCTTGTTTAATGCGCCTTCCATAGAACGGCCTTTATTCTTACCCCAATAAGTATCTGCAACGCCATTGATTGAACCAGAAAGTCCTGCTGATTTACCTTCCTGCATTAATACAACAACAATTAATCCTAGACAAATTAAAACAAAAACTACTGTAAGTACTACTCTTAAAGTTTCCATTTATACACCTCCTAAAGTCACGTTGATATTTTACCACGATTTATCCTAGAAAACAAGTGGTTATTTTACCACGAACCGTCCTAGAAAACAAATGATTGAATTGTATTCCTTATTTACGCTCCAATAAGGATTTTCCTGTCATTTCCACAGGCTGTTCCATTCCCATCATCTGAATCATTGTAGGAATGATATCTGCTAGACATCCATTTTCTCTTAACTTATAATTTTCATCATAATTTACTAAGATAAATGGTACAGGATTTGTTGTATGAGCTGTAAATGGTTCTCCTGTTGTATAATCAATCAATTGCTCTGCATTACCATGGTCAGCACAGATAAACATTTGACCGCCAACTTCCATTAAAGCATCATAAGTTTTACCAACGCATTCATCCACAGCTTCGATTGCCTTTACTGCTGCTTCCAAAATTCCAGTATGTCCAACCATATCAGGATTTGCAAAGTTTGTAATGATTACATCGTATTTACCGGACTTGATTGCATCTACTAATCTTTCAGTAACTGTGTAAACACTCATCTCTGGCTGTAAATCATAAGTTGCAACCTTAGGTGATTTTACTAAGATACGCTCTTCACCCTGATTTGGCTCTTCCACACCACCATTGAAGAAGAATGTTACATGAGCATATTTTTCTGTTTCTGCAATTCTAGCTTGAGTCATATTATGAGCTGCAAGGAATTCGCCAAATGTATTAGTAATGGATACCTTTTTAAATGCGATTAATTTATTTGGAATTGTTACATCGTATTCAGTAAAGCATACATATGTTAAGTTTAATCTACCTTCTTTACGTACAAAACCATCAAAGTCATCACTACAGAATGCTCTTGTAATCTCTCTTGCACGGTCAGGACGGAAGTTAAAGAAGATAACCGAATCATTATTCTTAATAGTAGTGATTGCTTTACCATCTTTCACAACAACGGTTGGAACTACAAATTCATCATTTACGTCATTCGCATAGGATGCTGCTACTGCTTCTACTGCATTCTCTGTCTGAATACCTTCGCCATCTACTAATGCCTGATAAGCTTTTTCTACACGATCCCAACGATTATCACGATCCATAGCGTAGTAACGACCCATAACAGAAGCGATCTTACCAACGCCGATTTCAGCCATCTTAGCTTCCAATTCTTCCATAAATCCTTTACCGGAAGTAGGAGCGGTATCTCTACCATCTAAGAAACAGTGAACAAAAACGTTCTCTAAACCTTTTTTCTTTGCAAGTTCTAATAACCCATATAGGTGTGTATTGTGACTGTGTACCCCACCATCCGATAATAATCCGAATAAATGAAGTGCTGTATTGTTCTTTAAGCAGTTATCTACTGCAGCATTTAATTCCGCATTTTCAAAGAAGTCACCGTCTTGAATCGACTTTGTAATACGGGTAAGTTCCTGGTACACAATTCTTCCGGCACCCATATTTAAATGTCCAACTTCAGAGTTACCCATCTGTCCATCAGGAAGTCCAACTGCCATTCCAGACGCATTTCCTTTTACCCATGGGTATTGATTCATTAATTTATCGAGAACAGGCTTTTTTGCCTGCGCGATTGCATTACCCTCAACTTGATCATTTAATCCAAATCCATCTAGTATCATTAAAACAGTAGGTTTTTTACTCATGATTAATCTCCTTTGAATTCAATACTATATGTAACAGAATTTATGAGTTTTCTTTATGTTCCATTACACTTTTTCTCACTTTTCTATCATACCTATCGGCTATGGTTTCGTCAAGTTATTTTTTACCACAGCCAAAGAAACTTCTCTATTTATGAAAAGAAGAAGTTATAAACGATCGATGTCACGGATTAATTGCTCCACATCCTCTTCTTTCGTTGCCCAGCTTGTACAGATACGAACTGCACTATGCGTTGCATCGACCTTTGTCCAAAAATTAAAGGAATATGTTTGACTCAATTTTTCTAACTGACAATCTTCAAAGATTGGAAACTGCTGATTCGTCATCGAATCATATAAAAAGCGAATTCCTTTCTTTTGCAATGCATCTTTGATGCGATATGCCATTATATTTGCCCATTCCGATATTTGAAAATACAAATTATCTTGTAACAACGCGATAAACTGAATTCCTAAGAGTCTTCCTTTCGCCAGCATACCACCATTTTGTTTGATAAAATAACGAAAGTCTTTTTTAAGGCTTTCATTCGTGATGACAACAGCTTCACCAAACAACGCACCAACCTTGGTACCACCGATATAGAATACATCACACAGTCTTGCAATATCAGCAACTGTTAGATCATTCCCCTTCGCCATGATTCCATATCCCAAGCGAGCTCCATCTAAAAATAACGGTAAATTGCATTTATGGCATACTTCACTAATTTCTGTCAGTTCTTGTTTTGTATATAAAGTACCATTTTCCGTAGGATTTGAAATATACACCAATCCCGGCTGAACTGTATGCTCATGAGAACCGTCATTCCAATGCTCGTCATATGCATCCTGAATCTGTTTTGCAGTTATTTTACCATCGGTACTTTCCAATGCCAAAACTTTATGTCCTGTTGCCTCAATTGCTCCTGTTTCGTGGGCATTGATATGACCAGTCGAAGCGCATAATGCTCCTTGATAAGGTCTTAATATCGAAGCAATGATTGTTTTATTTGCTTGGGTTCCACCTACTAAGAAATGAACATCCGCTGAATCAACCTTACAGAGTTTTTTCACTAATTCTCTTGCTTTTTCGCAATAAGGATCCTTTCCGTAGCCAACGGTTTGTTCCATATTCGTTTCAATCATCATTCGAAGAACTCTCTCGTGAGCTCCCTCAGCATAATCACATTCAAATCGTATCATAGTTATTTTCTCCTCATCTAGTAGCTCTATTTGTCATAACAAGTCATCTTATATAAAAAGTTATAACTATTTTCAGTATAATTTGCAAGCAAAACATTATGAAACATAACGTAAAAGCCCCTGTAGGCTTAGACACATCTTTATGTGTCTAAGCCTACAGGGACTAATTTATAAAGGAATACGCTCCTTTTTCTTCAAGCAGGTTACTTTACAGTTACTTTTGTCTTAATCGTTCTCTTATTACCGTTAGCAAGTAAAATCGTAGTCGTTATGATACACGTTCCTTGCTTTCTACCAGTTACCTTACCACTTAATTTTCTAACTGTAGCAATGCTCTTATCACTAGACTCATAGGTAATCACAACGTCCATCGCTGCCCCATTTTTCTTAGTAATGTTCTTCACCTTGTTCAATGTAGATGGTAGCACCGGTTTAATTGTAAATGATTTACCTTTTGCTATTTTTTTGCTGGTAGCAATGCCCTTAATCTGATCAGCCAATGGTGTTGCTACATCAGAAGAAAGCTTCTTCTCTGAGAAAATATAGTCGGAGCAATGCTTCAATTTAGCACTCAGGTAACCATTCTTTACTTTCACTGCATTGTTTGGAACTGCTTCTAACTTATTTGTCTTAGGATTTGCATAATACAGATAATATGTAGCATTTTGTTTTGCATAATCCCCAACATACATCTTAACTTCTGCTTCACAACCTAACTCACCATTGTCTCCTAAGGAACATACAATACTGTTGTTCATGAGCTGTTTATATGACTTACTGTCACTCTTCTTTAGAGAATCTATTATCTTTCCAGCTTCTGTATTCTTACTTTCCGCTGGTTTTTGGATGCTTAAACTCAGATCAAGATCTTTCAGATTTTTTGAATCCTTCAATGCATCTTTCGAGAATGTCCATTCGTACAAAGTCTTTTGTTCAGAGCTTTCATCACCGATCACAATCTTTAGATTATTTCCAGATTGTTTCGCTTCGTTCAGGATATCCTCTCCAAGATTCAATGCAACGTCTTTCACATTCTTTTTATCGCCTAATTCTTTTGGAGTTTCAATAAAAACATTCACATTTCCTGTTTCGGATTTCTTCAGTTCATTAAGAATGGTATCTCCGGAAATATTAATAGAAAGGTCCATTTTCGCTCCTTTATTATTTCCATTAACCATCTCTAATACACTATCCATCTGGAACTGTAACGTAATATCAGTATTTTTTCCA
>JAQXNU010000211.1 GCA_029098165.1 Clostridiales bacterium | reverse complement strand
AAGGGAATTGGTACTGCCAATATTACAGTTATGACGGAATCGGGTCGTAAGGGTACGATCAAGGTTTATGTTGTAGGATTAAGTAAAACGAAGTTAACGTTACCTCAGTATACGGAGACAGAGATCAAACTGGAAGTCGATGGTGCGGGAGCAAGCAGTTTACGACCTCGATGGGATGTTGAAAATCAAGAAATTGCCACCGTAGTCAATGGTAAAGTTAAGGCAAGAGCATTAGGTACAACTTATGTTTATGCAGTTGTTAATGGACGTAGGCTGACTTGTAAGGTAACTGTTATAAAGATCCCATAAAACAAGAAAGACGCTGTGAAAAAAACAGTTCTCATTGAATACAAAATGACTTATCTATTTGAAGAAGATTTTTGTAAGCAATGACAATCCGTTTTTTCACGGCGTTTTTTGATTCGTAAGTTATAGAATAAAACTAAAACTTTTTTGTGAAAGATAGTTGAAAAAAATGATTGTGTATGATAAGATTAAGAAAAAAGACGAACATATGTTTGATTTTATAAACGAGAAGTTCTCAAAAAAGTAGATGATTGGAATCGGAGGGGTTTAGATGCTTTGCAGTCTGCATGTTAAAAATTTTGCGATAATTGATGAGGTTGAAGTATTTTTTCAAAATCATTTGAACATAATGACCGGTGAAACGGGTGCTGGTAAATCAATTTTAATTGATTCGATTAATTTTGCACTTGGAGGGAAAGCTACGAAAGATATTATTCGTAAGAATGCAGAATTTGCATTGGTGGAATTAATCTTTCAAACAGATCGAAAAGAAGTCTTTCAGATTATGGAAAAGAATGATATTGGAATGCAGGATGATCAGATTGTAATCTCTCGAAAGATTTTACAAAGTGGACGAAGCATCTACAAGATTAATGGTGAGAATGCACCAACTCAGATTGTGAAAAATATTGCTGGATATCTATTGGATATCCATGGTCAGCACGAGCATCAATCACTTTTATATAAACATGTGCATTTGAATATGGTTGATCGCTTCGCGAAAGAAGAAGCATTTATCTATAAAGAGAGTATTGCAAAGTTATATCAGGAATATTCAAAACTTAAGGAAGAATTGAATTCTGCGGAAATTGATGAGGACAAGCGTCTTCGCGAGTTATCTTTTTTGGAATACGAGATGAAAGAGATTGAAGATGCGAAGCTTAAAGTTGGTGAAGATGAGATTTTGCAGAGCGAGTACAAACGTCTTAGTAATGCTGCTAATATTTTGGAAAGTCTTTCTGTAGCTTATAGTTTGACTTCAGAAGAGAATGACAGTGCAGCGAACAATGTTTCAAGAGCAGTAAAACAGTTGCAAAAAGTTTCAAATTATGATGAAAAGTTGAATGGTCTTTTACTGCAGATGAATGATATTGAAAGCTTATTGAATGATTTTAATCGTGACGTTTCTGAATATATGGATCACTGTTCGGATTCCAGAGAGGAATTAGAGCAAGTGGAAGAAAGACTGAATCTGATCAATCATTTAAAAGCAAAGTATGGAAATCGTATTGAAGACATTCTTACATATTATAAAAAATGTGAAGAGAAAAAATTCAAATACGAAGCATACGATGAATATCTTACAAAGTTAACGCAAAAGATAAAGATATATGAAGAAAAACTGAATAAGGAATGTGAACAGCTCTCAGTAATTCGTCAGCAAAAAGCAAAAATTTTGACAGAGCGATTGATCAAAGCATTGGTTGATCTGAATTTCTTAGATGTTCAGTTCGAAATTCAATTTACGAGGCTGAAAGATTTCACATGGAATGGTTTTGATGAAGCGGAATTTATGATTTCAACCAATCCAGGGGAACCGATGCGCTCACTTGCAAAAGTAGCATCTGGTGGTGAACTCTCTAGAATTATGCTTGCCATTAAATCAGTAATGGCTAAAAAAGATGATATTTCTACTTTAATTTTCGATGAAATCGATGTTGGTATCAGTGGAAGAACAGCACAGAAAGTATCCGAAAAACTTGGTGTTTTAGCAAAAGAACATCAGATTTTATGTATTACGCATTTGCCTCAGATTGCTGCAATGGCAGATACACATTATGTGATTGAAAAGCAGACGGATGGATTAACTACCCATACAAATATTCGTCAATTAAAGGAAGAGGAAGCAATTTCTGAATTGGCAAGAATTCTTGGTGGAGCAAAAATTACAGAAAACGTTCTAAATAGTGCAAAAGAGATGAAAGCTCTTGCATATACCATAAAGAGTCATGGTAATAGTGACTTAATCTCCTAGTTTTATATTTTTTTAAATACGCATACTAACTAACGATATGAAATCTAATGAAAAGGATATACTACTAAAGTATATCCTTTTGTAATGGATAGAAAGGCAGGAATTTAGTATGCGTGATGAATATGAATGTCAAAAGAATGCCGATCCCGTAAGAAAAAAATATCGAATATTTTTGACGGTGTTACTTCTTATTACCATCATTGGTATCATAGCTTTTTCCTATTATAAAGTGAATTCATTAATTCCGGAAAGAATTCGAATTCTAGCTGGCAAGGAACATGAATTTGATCTGTCTGTGCCGATGGAAGCAGATGTCTATGCGGATAATATTAGTGTAACACAACGAAATGCCAGTAATATCCCTGCAGGATCGCTCAATATTGATTTAAGCAAACCATTTTCCCTGCATTCCAATGAAACTGGCTCTTATAGGGTAGTAGTTAAATTGTTTGGCTGGCTTGCGGTCAAAGAAATTAAGCTAGATGTCATCGATACTCAAGAAGTCATTCCATGTGGTAGTACCATTGGTATTACACTCAATACGGATGGTGTTCTTGTACTAGGTACAGCGAAAGTCTCTGCAAAAGATGGATTGAACTATGAACCATCCATTGGAAAATTAAAAACTGGAGACTATATTGTAGAAGCAAATGGTACAACCATTCAATCCAAAGAACAGTTGATAGATATTATCCAACAATCCAATGGAAATAATGTCGATTTAAAGGTAAATCGTAATGAGGAATTTATCAATGTGGTAGTATGTCCTGTGGAAACAGCGGAAGGCGAATATAAAATCGGTAGCTGGATTCGCGATGATACTCAAGGTATTGGTACGTTAACCTTTGTTACAACAACTGGACAGTTTGGTGCATTAGGACATGGAATTACCGATGTGGATACTGGTTTATTAATGTCAGTTGGCGATGGTAATATCTATGATGCAGAAATTATTAATATAGTGAAAGGTAAGTCAGGAACGCCTGGTGAATTAAGTGGTATCATTCATGAGAGTGAGAAATCAAAGTTAGGGTCGATATCTGAGAATACCGTTCAGGGTATCTTTGGAAATATTAGTACGAGAGCGAATGTGATTCGAAATATATCCAATGACATCTATAAAAAACCAATTCCGATTGCTTTGAAACAAGATATCAAAGTTGGGGATGCTACGATCTTATGCAATGTAGATGGAACGGTACAGGAATATAAAATTAAGATCACAGAGATTGATTTTGGAAATAGTCAGAGTAAAGGTCTAGTTATTAAAATCACGGATGAACGACTAACTTCGTTAACTGGTGGAATTGTACAAGGTATGAGCGGAAGTCCTATTATTCAAGATAATAAGCTGGTTGGTGCGGTAACTCACGTTTTTATTCGTGACGCAACTATGGGCTATGGAACATTTATTGAGAATATGCTACAAATATTGCAGTAGTTGTTTTTTATCAAAGAAGTAAGAAATTGATGATTATAACAGGATTGAGAAAGTAAATCATTGACAAATTGTCGAGAGATGCGTTAAAATAGGATTGAACATTTGGCAATTTATGGATATAATTCTAATGTAAGTTATGTTGAATTATTACAGAACTACAATGAAGTAAAAAAATAATATATGCAAAGACAAAATTTTGTATTTTGTTGAGATAAGCTCACAGCTTGGGCGCCGCTGATGAGTAGGTATGACAATATAAAGGAGGACTAATTATGGGGAAGATAGGTGTTGTTATTGTCGATGACAATATACGCATGCTGAATTTACTTGAAGAAGTGTTGAAAAGCGATGGAGATGTTGAAGTTTTAGGAAAAGCAGAGAACGGTGTGGATGCTTTAGAGCTAATTAAGGAGAAGAGTCCAGATGTAGTTTTATTAGATCTGATTATGCCGAAGCTTGATGGTCTGGGTGTACTTGAAAAGGTCAAAAAGAGCAGTGATCTAAAGAAAACTCCTTCTTTTATTGTCATTACAGCAATTGGACAAGAACGCGTTACCGAGAATGCTTTTGAATTAGGCGCTAGCTACTATATCCTGAAACCTTTTGATAACAACATGGTACTTAGCCGTATTAAGCAATTAAAGTCTGAGAATCATGCACGTTTAGTAGAGAACCATAAGCTGAATACATTCGATAATCCAGCTACTTATAAAGAAAAGAATTTGGAATCGGATGTAACGAATATTATTCACGAGATTGGTGTCCCTGCTCATATTAAGGGATATCAATATCTTCGTGATGCAATTATGATGTCTGTCGATGATAATGAGATGTTGAATTCAATTACGAAACAGCTTTATCCTTCCATCGCAAAACGTCATAAAACAACACCTAGCCGTGTAGAACGTGCAATTCGACACGCAATTGAAGTTGCTTGGAGCAGAGGCAAGATGGATACGATTGATGATCTTTTTGGTTATACCGTAAGCAATGGTAAGGGAAAACCAACGAATTCGGAATTTGTAGCTTTGATAGCTGATAAGATCCGTCTTGAATATAAATTAAGAATGTGAGAATGGCTTTGATGAAAAAAATATCTCGTTTCCCCTTTTTTTTAGTCGAATATTAGGATATAATATAGACTATATGAAATCGTGGAGGCGCTACTATGAAAAAGGTTTTATTTGTTGCATCGGAATGTGTACCATTTATCAAAACCGGTGGTTTGGCTGATGTTGTCGGGTCCTTACCTAAATACATAGATAAAGATCGCTATGATGTTCGTGTTATGGTTCCCAAATATAAAGTCATTCCAGATGAGTTTAAGCAACAGATGGTATATGTGACGCATTTTTATATGGAACTTTCATGGAGAAATCAATATGTTGGTATATTAGAGATGGAGTACGCAGGTGTAACCTTTTACTTCATAGATAATGAATTTTATTTTTCGGGACCTAGCCCGTATGGATATATTCACGAAGATATTGAGAAATTTGCTTTCTTCTCTAAGGCAGTTTTATCTTCGTTGCCTGTGATTGATTTCAGACCAGATATTATTCACTGCCATGACTGGCAGACTGGATTAATTCCAGTATATCTGAATGTGATGTTCCAGGGAAACCCATTTTTCAGGGGGATTAAAACAATTATGACAATCCATAATCTAAAATTTCAGGGAATTTATGATAAGAAAACGATTATGGATACGACTGGAATTCCAGCAATGTATTTTACCCCAGATAAGTTAGAAGCCTATGGAGATGCAAACTACTTAAAAGGCGGAATCGTTTATGCGGATTATGTAACAACAGTAAGTAATACATATGCAGAAGAGATTAAGATGCCTTTCTATGGAGAGAGATTGGATGGTCTGATGAGGGCACGTTCCAATCGATTAAGTGGTATTGTTAATGGTATAGATTATTCTGAATATGATCCAGAGCATGATCCTTTGATTAAGTATCCATATAGTTCAAAGAACTTTCGGAGAGAAAAGTGCAAGAATAAAAAAGCACTGCAGAAGGAATTAGGTTTAGATGTAAATGAGAAGACGTTTATGATTGGACTCGTTTCTCGTCTAACCGATCAAAAAGGTTTAGATCTAGTCGATTATGTCATAGAACAAATATGCGCTGAGGATACACAGCTTGTAGTGCTAGGGACAGGAGAGAGAAGATACGAGAATCTGTTTCGACATTTCGCGTGGAAGTATGGCAATCGTGTTTCTGCAAACATCTTCTACTCGAACGAACGCTCTCATAGGATTTATGCTTCTTGTGACGCTTTTCTAATGCCTTCGTTATTTGAACCTTGTGGTTTGAGCCAGCTGATGAGCTTACGTTATGGTACGGTACCAATCGTTCGAGAAACAGGTGGACTCAAGGATACTGTCGAACCATATAATGAATATGAAAGCACAGGAACAGGTTTCAGTTTTGCAAACTACAACGCACATGAGATGCTAGATACAATACGGTATGCAAAGCACATTTATTATAATAAAAAACGTGAATGGAATAAGTTAATTGATAGAGGAATGGCAAAAGACTTCTCTTGGAATAATTCCGCGAGAAGATATGAAGAATTGTATGATAGAATGTAAACATTTCCCACGGCTAATATTAGTCGTGGGAATTTGTCGTGAAGAAGTTACGTATAATACGTAATATAAAAGTATTATTTTATATATACGAAAGAAAATAAAAATAATAGGAATTGAGAGGAATAATATGAAATTAACAAGTTTATTGGAACATTTACAATATGAGGTTGTAAGAGGGAACGAAAGCGTTGATATAACAACTTTAGTCTTCGATTCTCGAAAAGTGGTTGAAGGATCTGTGTTCGTATGTATTAAAGGTGTTATGAGCAATGGACATGAATATGCTGAAAAAGCAGTTTCCATGGGAGCAATCGCTTTAGTGGTAGAAGAGGATGTGGCAATTGATAATGATCAGATTACGATCATTAAAGTCGATAACACACGTAAAGCATTAAGTTTTATGTCAGCAGCTTACTTTGATTATCCGGCAAAGAAGATAAAGACTATTGGTATTACAGGAACTAAGGGAAAGACAACAACTGCATACATGGTGCAATCCATCTTAGAGCGTGCAGGCTATAAAACAGGGTTGATCGGTACGATTGAAACGATTATCGGTGATCTTAGAATCCCTGCAAATAATACAACGCCAGAATCCTATTATGTTCAAGAATACTTTAACAAGATGGTAGAAGCGGGTTGTGATTGTGTTGTTATGGAAGTTTCTTCTCAGGGACTAATGCTCTATCGTGTTGGCGGATTTACGTTTGACTTTGGTATTTTTACAAACTTAGAGCCAGATCATATCGGACCTGGAGAACATAAGGATTTTGCTGATTATACCGCTTGTAAGTCCTTACTATTCCAGCAGTGCAAAGTTGGTATCTTAAATGCAGATGACAGTCATTTAGAAGAGATCTTAAAAAATCATACTTGTACAGTAGAAACTTATGGTATGAGTGAAAAGGCCGACTTAAGAGCAACGAATGTAGATTTACATTCTCGTCTTGGTAATTTAGGTGTTACCTATGACATTAAGGGGCTTATGGATTTCCACGTTCAAGTTGATATTCCAGGTAAGTTTAGTGTGTACAATTCATTGACCGCAATTGCAATCTGCCGTCACTTTAATGTACCAGTAGAGAAAATCAAAGAAGCATTATTATCAGTGAAAGTAAAGGGCCGTGTGGAGCCGGTGGCAATCTCCAAGCACTTTACCCTTATGATTGATTATGCGCATAATGCGATGAGTTTGGAAAGTGTATTAACGACTCTTCGTGAATACAATCCAAAACGTCTTGTTTGTATGTTTGGTTGTGGAGGTAATCGTTCCCGTGATCGCCGTTTTGAGATGGGTGAGATTTCATCCAATAAGGCTGACCTTACAGTTGTAACTTCCGATAATCCAAGATATGAAGAACCACAGGCAATTATTGATGATATCGTAGTGGGTGTACAGCGTGGACCTGGTAAATACGTTGCAATCTGCGATCGTAAAGAAGCAATCCGTTATTGCATCTTAAATGCCGAGGAAGGTGATGTAATCTTACTTGCTGGTAAGGGGCATGAGGATTATCAGGAAATCTGTGGACAGAAGCATCATATGGATGAACGTGATCTGATCAAGGAAATCCTCGAGGAGATGACCGAGGAACAGAAGGCAAGATTATAGACGAACTTCGCAAATGTAAGGTTTGAAACACAAGTATATGTTCAGTAGGAGATGTGAAATGGCTGTATTTACGATGAATGAGATTGCCAAAATAGTCGGGGGAAAGATCCTTCAGGGGGATGGCAATCGAGAAATAGAGAAATTTAGTACGAACTCCAAAGAGGGCGATGACAGGACGTTGTTTGTTCCTGTTATCGGCGAGAGAGTTGATGCACATGACTTCATTGGCAATGCGTACGAGAATGGAATGAGATGTACATTTACAATGAGAGATGAAATTGTAGATGATACGGATGATATGACTTATATTAAAGTTGATCAGAGTGTAGCTGCGCTTCAGATGGTAGGTGCAGATTACAGAGCTAGATTTACGGATCTTCCTTTGATCGGCATTACTGGTAGTGTTGGTAAAACGACGACAAAAGAGATGATCGCAGCGGCTTTGGAAACAAAGAAGTGTGTGTTAAAGACAGATAAAAACATGAACAGTCAGGTCGGACTTCCTCAGATGATGGCTCGTATCGAGGAAAAACATGAGATCGCAGTAATTGAGATGGGAATGAGTGAATTTGGTGAAATGAAACGACTTTGTGACGTGGCAAAGCCGAATTTCGCGGTTATGACGAATATAGGTGTTTCTCACATCGGACAGTTGAAGACGCAGGAAAATATTCGTTCCGAAAAGGCGAATATATGTAATCATTTTACGAAGGATTCTGTACTGCTTGTCAATGGTGACGATCGATTATTACGTGAGTTATACGATGTATTTGAAAATCCTAAGACAACAGACAAGGAAAAAACACAACTTATTGATACAATGAACTTATCAGCTGAAACATTAAATAAGTTAAAAGAAGCTAAAATTGCTACGTTTGGTACGGATTGCGAATGTACAGTTTATGCGACAGAGATTGAGACAGTTGGAGAATCGACTCGATTTATGTATAACTATACGGATCGTGATGGAATTAAGAAGCAGGAAGCGATTGAATTATCGGTTCTTGGTCTTCACAATGTATTAAATGCTCTTGCGGCTCTTTATATTGCTGATTATTATGGAATTGAACCTAAGATTGCAAAAGAGGGTCTAAAAGCTTATCAGCCAATTTCCATGCGTGGTGGTATTGAGAAGGTGAATGAGATTACGGTTATTGATGATACTTACAATGCGAGTCCAGACTCCATGAAGGGTGCCATTAATATCTTGTTAGAATTACCGAAAGAAAATCGAAAGATAATCGTTTTTGCTGATATCTTAGAACTTGGGGAGATTTCAGAGAGTTGTCATTATGAAGTTGGCGAATATTTAGCAAATCACTCTCTAAATGATGGAAAGAGTCCCAAATCGATTGATGTTGTCATCACCATCGGAGAAGAAGCTAAGTTTATTGCAAAGGCAGTGAAAGAACATAATGCTGCGATCGAAGTACATTCCTTTGCAACGAAGGAAGAAGCAGGAGAGTGTATCCAACAGGTGTTACAGCCAAAAGATGCAATTTTATTCAAAGGGTCTCGAGGAATGAAACTTGAAGTACTTGTAAATCTTGTTAAGAAAGGTTGATGCGTTAGATGCAATATGCAGATGTAATCGTAGATATATCTGTCGAAAGTCTAGATAAAACGTACCAATATGCTATTCCTGAGGGATTGATAGAAAAAGCGCATGTTGGTGCGGCAGTCTATGCCCCATTTGGTAAGGGTAACCGAAAAATTCAAGGATATATCGTTGCAGTATCTGATGCACCGAAGTTTGATCCAGAAAAGATAAAACCCCTGGATAGTGTGATAGAGGGAAAACTTCCGATTGAAGGGCAACTAATCACACTAGCAGGGTTTATCAAGGAAAATTACGGCGGTACGTTAAATGATGCATTAAAAACAGTAATTCCCGTAAAAAAAAGTGTAAAACAAGTGGAGAAGAAAACGATACGATGCCTGGTAGAAAGTGATGAACTTTGCTCGTATCTCGTAGAATTTACGCGAAAACGTTATACAGCGAAAGTAAAACTGCTCGAAGCATTAAGAAAACAGAGACAGTTGAGTTTTGATTACGTCTTAAATACGCTGAAGGTATCCCGTACGACCATTCAGTCATTATCGGATGCTGGTATCATTTCGGTAGAAGCAGAGGTTTCTTATCGAAATCCGTTGACGACAAGGGATAAGGAGTCACATAAGGCAATTTTGAATTCAGATCAGCAGGCTATCGTAGATGGTATTACGAAGGATTATGAAGAAGGACTTCGAAAGACTTATTTGATTCATGGAGTTACTGGCAGTGGCAAGACCGAAGTTTATATGGAATTGATCGATTATGTAATTCAACAGGGAAAGCAGGCAATCTTATTGATTCCCGAAATTGCTCTGACCTATCAGACCGTGATGCGATTTCGTAAACGATTTTTAGATCGAGTTTCTATCCTAAATTCGAAGATGTCTGCCGGAGAACGCTACGATCAAATAGAACGAGCGAAAAAAGGCGAAATTGATATCATGATTGGACCACGATCGGCATTATTTACGCCGTTTCAAAATCTTGGTGTTATCATCATAGACGAAGAGCATGAAAGTAGTTATAAAAGCGAGATGCCA
>JAQXNU010000210.1 GCA_029098165.1 Clostridiales bacterium | reverse complement strand
CCGTCGGACTCATGAGCATCTGGACCATTGACATCAATTTCATTTAGAGAACATAAACGGCTTGCGTTATGGATACAGTTTTCTACGGTACATTTTAAGCTTGTCATAACAATCTCCTTATTTCATTTAGTATATCGATTTACATCTTTAGTTTACGTAAAATAAGTGAAATCATACATTTTCTATTTGAAATATCATAGTTTTGAGTATAGTTTTCTCTCGGTCATCAGAACATATATCATATAAATATTATTGAATATTGAGGTGGATGTATGTTTCAACCAGAACGAGTAATTGTCGAAAAAGGTGCACGTGAGTATCCATTAGGAGAACAACTTTATCAGGAATTTCTTCGAAATCTTAACGTCGAAGTGCTAGAAAAGGCAACTAATCAAGTAAAGAGTAGTATTCCAGGAGATAATCTTGCCAGTATGTATCAGGCGGGAAAGAAAACTCTTGTGATCGGAATCAAAAAGAGCTTAAAGTTTCAGTCTTGTAAACCATCTGCCCATTATCAGCTTCCATTAGTCAGTGGTTGTATGGGACAGTGTGAGTACTGTTATCTAAATACACAGTTGGGGGACAAGCCATATGTGAGGGTGCATGTTAACGTTGATGAGATCTTAGAGCAGGCGATGAAGTATACGAAAGAACGATTACCGAACATTACAACCTTTGAAGGTTCTGCCACGTCGGATCCAGTTCCAGAAGAACCTTATACCCATTCCCTTCGACGCTGTATTGAGTTTTTTGGACAACAGGAGCATACGAGATTTCGATTTGTTTCAAAGTATACGGATATCGACAGCTTATTGGACGCTAATCATAATGGACATACTGAGGTTCGCTTTAGCATCAATACCGAGCGAGTGATTGAAACGTATGAGCATGCCACACCAATGGCTAAGCATCGGATTGCAGCAGCTGCGAAACTCATGAAGGCAGGCTATCCAGTAGGATTTTTAATTGCCCCTGTCTTTCTATATGATCATTGGAAAGAAGAGTATCTACAGTTGATGGAAACTCTTCGGGAACAGATTCCAAAACGACTACAATATCCACTAACGTTTGAAGTTATCTCACATCGCTATACCCTTCGTGCGAAAGAGCGGATTCAGCAGGTATTCCCAGAAACACAGCTGCCGATGACCGAGGAAGAGCGAGTATTTCAGTATGGGCAGTTTGGGTATGGAAAATATAAATATTCGAAAGAACAGCTCAAAGAGATGGGAGATTTCTTTAAAGAGGAGATTCCAAAGTTATTTCCTCAAGCAGAAATTAAATACGTAATTTAGAAATATCTCTTTTGATTACCGAATATATCTGATACAATAGAGAAAATCCAGGTAAGATTCATAGCATAGGGAGAGACGATGAGAATTACGTATATTTATCATAGTTCATTTTGTATTGAATTAGAGCATAGTATCTTTTTGTTAGATTATTTTAAAGGAGATCTTCCTAAGTTCTCGAAGGAAAAAGAACTGTATGTTTTGGCAAGCCATAAACATCAGGATCATTTTGATCATAAGATTTTTCAGTTAGCATTAGAATATCCGAAGGCACAGTTTATTCTATCCAACGATATCAGGATGAACGAAAAGTATATGGAACGTGTGGGGATTCCAAAAGTTGCGTGGAATAAGATTCAGTTTGTAAAACGAAATGAAACTTATCAGTTAACAAAGGAGCTTACATTAGAGACATTAAAGTCCACAGATGTGGGTGTGGCATTTATCATCACTACAGAAGAAAAGTGCATTTACCATGCAGGGGATCTTAACTGGTGGACTTGGAATGGAGAAACGAAAGAAGAGTATGAATCAATGACAAAAGCATTCCAATTGGAAATCGCTCGAATTGAAAATCGACACTTCGATGTTGCATTTCTTCCATTAGATCCAAGGCAGGAAGATAAATTCTATCTTGGAATGGATTATTTTATGAGACATACAAGAACGGATTTGGCGATTCCGATGCACTATTGGGAACAGCCAGGAATCATTGATCGATTCCTTGAGTTACCACAATCGAAAGAATACCGACAGTGTATTATTCCAATGAAAAACGAAGGAGAACTGTATGAATTTTAAATTTGCGCATAACAATTTTAACGTATTAGATTTAGATAAATCTTTATCATTTTATGAAGAAGCTCTTGGACTAAAAGAAGTCAGAAAGATAGAGAATGAAGCATTTACGTTAGTATATTTAGGGGATGGGGATATACTTTATTACAGACCCAGATGGTTATTGGCTTGAAATTATTCCAGCAAAATAGCAGAAATCCTTTTGCTAAAATAGGAAAATTATCTTGACAAATGGAAGTTTTGCACATATTATAACTATTATATAGAATATATGCGGTGATGAAGAGGATTACATGAGTGGCCTTATCAGAGAGAGCATCCCAAGGCTGAAAGGATGTTTAAAGTAGTGCTTATGGAAGGTAGCTTCGGAGCAGTATTTCTGAAACGTATGAGTTACGCGGGTAGGAGATACCGGGAAGTCCCGTTATAGACGAGTGTCTTGTTAGAGATGCGGTTGAGATGACTTTTTCGTCATGAATTAAGGTGGTACCACGGTTCTTCGTCCTTTGCGACGGGGAACCTTTTTTGTTTCCCGTTGCAAAGGACGCTTAAAGTCATATCGTCTCTATGAAGTGGAATGTGTTGTAACAATGTAAAATTTAGTTGCCTTTCCCTGCGGCCGGACGAACTAAATTTTACATTGTTACAGCACATACCACAGCAAGGGTATGAAATGACTTTAAGCTGATTTTTCAGGAAAAAAAAGGTTTCTTTGATAGAAAAGCAGAATGGGAGAGAACCTAAAAGATATGTAGTAGCGCAACCTGACAAGAGGATTTTGGTAAAGAATTTAGGATAAAGGAGATTAATTATGCAGAAGGAATTAGCGAAAAACTATGATCCGAAGGACATAGAGGGCAGATTGTATGAGAAGTGGCTAAATAAAAAGTACTTTCATGCAGAAGTAGATAAGAATAAGAAACCATTTACGATTGTGATTCCACCTCCAAACATTACTGGACAGCTTCACATGGGTCACGCATTGGATAACACAATGCAGGATATCTTAATCCGTTATAAGAGAATGCAGGGGTATAATGCTCTTTGGCAACCTGGTACTGACCATGCTTCTATCGCAACAGAAGTTAAGATTATCGAAGCTTTGAAAAAAGAAGGAATCGATAAAGATCAGCTTGGTCGTGAAAAGTTCTTAGAAAGAGCTTGGGAATGGAAGAAAGAGTACGGCGGTAGAATCATCAGCCAGTTAAAGAAGCTAGGTTCTTCTTGTGACTGGGATAGAGAACGTTTTACTATGGACGAAGGCTGTAATAAGGCCGTTACAGAAGTATTCTGTAAGTTATATGAAAAAGGCTGGATTTACAAAGGTTCTAGAATCATTAACTGGTGCCCAGTATGTCATACTTCCATCTCTGATGCCGAAGTTGAATATCAGGATCAGGCAGGACATTTCTGGCACATGAAGTATCCAGTAGTAGGTACGGATGAGTTCTTAACATTCGCAACTACTCGTCCAGAAACAATGCTTGGTGATACAGCTATTGCTGTAAATCCAGAAGATGAAAGATATACTCATTTAATTGGTAAGATGGTTAAGGTTCCTTTCGTTGATCGTGAAATCCCAATCATCGGTGACAATTATGTAGATAAAGAATTCGGAACAGGTGTTGTTAAGATTACACCGGCTCATGACCCTAATGATTTCGAAGTTGGTAAACGTCATAACTTACCTGAAATCAACATTATGAACGATGATGCTACGATCAATGCAAACGGTGGTAAATTCGAAGGAATGGATCGTTACGAAGCTAGAAAGCAGATTGTAAAAGAGATGGATGAGATGGGTCTTTTAGTTAAGATCGAAGACTACTCTCATAACGTTGGTACTCATGACCGTTGTAAGACAACAATTGAGCCATTGATCAAACAGCAGTGGTTCGTTAAGATGGATGAAATGATCAAACCTGCAGTAGAAGCGGTTAAGAATCATGATATCGAATTAGTTCCAGAACGTATGGAAAAGACATACTTCAACTGGACAGACAATATTCGTGACTGGTGTATTTCCCGTCAGTTATGGTGGGGACATCGTATCCCAGCATACTACTGCGATAAATGTGGTAAAGTTGTTGTTAGCAAGACTGCTCCTACAACATGTGAATGTGGTCACGATCATTTTACCCAGGATCCAGATACCCTTGATACATGGTTCAGTTCTGCATTATGGCCATTCTCCACACTTGGTTGGCCAGATAAGACAGAAGATTTAAATTACTTCTATCCAACAGATGTCTTAGTTACAGGATATGATATCATCTTTTTCTGGGTTATTCGTATGATCTTCTCCGGTTTTGAACATATGGGAGAAAAACCATTTAAGACGGTATTATTCCATGGTCTTGTACGTGACTCTCAGGGTAGAAAGATGAGTAAGTCCCTAGGTAACGGTATTGATCCACTAGAGATCATCGACAATTATGGCGCAGATGCTCTTCGTTTCATGTTGATTACAGGTAATTCTATTGGTAATGACATGCGTTTCTATACGGAACGTGTGGAAGCGGCTAGAAACTTTGCAAATAAAGTATGGAATGCTTCCCGTTTCATTATGATGAACATGGATCAGATGGAAGAAGCAGGTCTTGATCCAAAGGTTACAACCGTAGATTCAAAGACTCTAACAGATGCAGATAAATGGATCCTTTCCAAGGCTAATTCTTTAGCAAAAGACGTTACCGAGACATTAGATAAGTACGATTTAGGTATTGCAGCTCAAAAGATCTATGATTTCATATGGGAAGAATTATGTGACTGGTATATCGAGATGGTAAAACCTCGTTTATACGGTGATGATGCAAAATCTAAGACTGCAGCAATCTACACATTACGTTCTACATTGACTACAGCATTAAAACTTCTTCACCCATACATGCCTTTCGTAACAGAAGAAATCTTCTGTACGTTAAAAGAAAAAGAAGGCACATTAGCTGAGAACGAATCCATCATGGTATCTGAATGGCCAGTTTACGATGAAGCTTTCAACTTTGCGAAGGAAGAAGAAGCAGTTGAATTAATTAAGGAAGCAGTTAAGGGTATCCGTAATGTTCGTGCAGAAATGAATGTTGCACCAAGCAGAAAAGCAAAAGTAATCGTTGTTTCTGAAGATGAGGCTGCTCGTAATATCTTCGAAGGAAGTAAAGTATTCTTTGCTACTTTAGGTTATGCAAGTGAGATTGCAATTCAGAATGATAAGGCTGGTATTGATCCAGATGCGGTTTCCGTTGCTACTTCTCGTGCGACAATCTATATTCCATTTGCGGAATTAGTAGATATTGAGAAGGAAATCGAACGTTTAACAAAAGAACAGAAACGTTTAGAGGGCGAGTTAAAGAGAGTTCAGGGAATGCTTAGCAATCCAAACTTCGTTAACAAAGCTCCAGAAGCGAAATTAGCAGAAGAAAAAGCGAAATTAGAGAAATATACTAGTATGATGGCTCAGGTAACTGAGCGATTAGAACACTTTAGTAAATGATTATGGGATCCATCCTGTTTCTTGTTTGCAACTGGATATTTGTAGAATATAGAAGAAGTTGCGGCTGTGAAAAAACAGCAATAAGATAAGCGTGAGAGGCAGGGAATCACATTAGAATTTGGCTAAGTCCGGCCGAAAGGGAAAGGCAGCCAAATTCTAATGTGATTCCCTGCCTCGCGCCTTGTCGCCTATTTTACTGTTTTATCACAGTCACAGCTTCTTTTTTTCTATACTTAATAAACTGTAATGAATCAAGCAGAAAATGTCGATGTAAATGATAAGATACATATTTTTCGAAAGAGGGGTGCGATTTATGTCAGAAGAAAAGAAAGGGAATGACAAAATTGTGATAACAGTTCAGGATAAAGGAATGAAAGCCTGGGCAAAAATCACCCGTAAAGAAAAAGAGAAGATTACCGAAGAGGAAGTAAAAGAAGCATTAATAAGAGCTAATATCACATGTGGTATACAAGAACAGAACCTTCAAATAATTACACGAAGTACGGATATTTATCAGGAGGTTTTAATTGCCGCTGGACAATTACCGCAAAAGGGAGAGGACGGTTATTTTGAGTATTTTTTTGAGCGTACGGTAGATACAAAACCTCGGATTTTAGAAGATGGTTCCGTGGATTATCATGCAATGACGCGAATTGTTACAGTATCTGAAGGTGATAAAATAGTGGAATACCATCCTGCAACGAAGGGTATAGATGGATATAATATATATGGAGCTATACTAAAAGCGATCCCAGGAAAACCATTACCAGTAATAAAAGGAAAAGGTTTTCAAATATCAGAGGATCAAACCGTGTATACCGCTTCCCAAACTGGAAAGATAGAGATACAAGGAGACCGTTTGATCATTACAAATGTACTGGAGATTAAAAAGGATATTGACTATTTACAAGGAGATATATATTTTAAAGGTGATCTGGTCATTTACGGTAATGTGGAGCAAGGCAAGGTTGTACAAGCAGATGGCAATATTACAATCCGAGGACATGTGGAAGGTGCAACGGTCATTGCTGGCAAAGATATCATCTTTGAGAGTGGAATGCAAGGAGGTCAAAAAGGCTGTGTCATTAGTGGTGGAGATGTTAGTGGAAAGTTTTTTGAGCAAGTAACGATCAAGGCAAAAGGAAATATTACTGCAAATGCAATCATGAATTGTATGGTAGAAGCGGAAGGAAATATCATTGTTACAGGCAAATATGGAATCATTCTAGGTGGGACAGCCTCTGCCCTTGGACATATCAGTGCTAGTATCATTGGTAATGCGAAGGAAATAAAAACCTATCTATATACAGGTGTTCCTGATAGCATACAGTTTCAGATAAAAAATTTAGAGGCCAAGATAGGTCAGAGAAAAGAACGATTAGCACAGATTGATGCGGCAACTGAGATGATTGAAGAGCGTGAAGTTATGGGAAAGAAGAATCCGTTTGCAGTTCAAAAACTTCAGCTTATGAGAACCAAAATAAGTACTAATGCGGAGTTGGGTGATCTGATGCAACGAAGGGAGCAGTTGTATGATCAACTAAAAACTGCTCAAGATGCTAGGATTGAGGTAAATAAGGTCATTTACCCAGGAACAATAATTTCAGTGAATGGTATATCTACTGTAATTACAGTCGAAACTACAGGTGTAGCCTTTGTAAGAAAAGAAAATAAGATAGAAACACGTAATCTGTAGTTTTTGCGCAGAAACGGAGGTAAAAAAAGTCTTAATTTTCCCTTAACTACTTGATTTTTCAAAGGTTAATCGGTATGATAGTATCTAGAGTGGTTTCAGTAAAATTAGATGAAAGATCTAAGACACCTATGCAGTAGAAAAGAGGTAGCATATGATTAACTTTGATGAGGAAATTGCTAAGTTTCAGCCGAGTCTAGAAGTTGACCAGGCAGAAGAGGCTATTTTTAATAATGACTTAACTGATATTTCTGACATGATTGAATCAATCCTGAAGGAAAAAAGAGATAAATAATAAGAAAGAGAACCATGGGGGGAAGAGGATGAACTGTCCGAAGTGCGGCAATGTTGTCGCAGATCGAAGAACAAGATGTGAGATGTGCGGAAAAGACCTGACAATTTATCGACGTACAAGTCGTCTCTCCAATTCTTATTATAATCGTGGATTGGAGAAAGCAAAAGTTAGGGATTTAACAGGTGCAATATTGATGCTCAAGAAAAGTCTTGAGATGAATAAACGGAATACCAATGCAAGAAACTTACTTGGCTTGGTATTTTTTGAGATGGGCGAAACAGTTGCTGCTCTCAGTGAATGGGTTATCAGCAAACATTTTCAGGCAAAAGATAATGATGCGGATGTCTATATGAATACGATCTCATCAAATCCAACGAAATTGGATTCGATGAATCAGGCAATTAAAAAGTATAATATTGCTTTGGAATCTGCAAAACAGGGAAGTGACGATTTAGCAATCATTCAACTGAAGAAAGTTGTGAATTTAAATCCACATTTTATACGTGCATTACAGTTGTTAGCACTGATCTATATGAAGAATAACGAGTACGAAAGAGCAAAAAAATGCTTACTTCGTGCCAGTAAGATAGACTTAACGAATACGACAACTTTACGTTATCGTGATGAATTGAATCAATTGATGGCAGGCGGAGTAGCACAGCCAACCCCATATTGGAGTGATGGGGACAAGCAGTCTTCTGATAGTACAGGAAAAGCACTTACGCCAATTTCAACGTATCGGGAAGAAAAGCCGAATGTATGGCTTTTTGTTAATCTTGTGCTTGGTGTCATCATTGGTATTGCAGCTGTATTCTTCTTAGTAGTGCCAACGGTAAAGCAGAATGCAGGTTCAGAGTACGTGACACAGATTAATGATTTAAATAGCGAAATGTCAGCGCTTCATGCTAAGTTAAGTTCTGCAGAGAAAGAGGCTGATAACTATAAGGCAAGATATGAAGAACTAAAAGTAAAACTAGATGCGATCGAAATACCTGAAGTAGATGGTGCTATGTATGACAATTTAATTAAAGCTTTCAATTTATACTATGACCTGAATGCGGATGGTAGTTTTACACAAGAGGAAGCGCTAGAGGTTGCAGACTTATTATATGCAGTAAAACCAGATAGCATGGATTTAAAAGAGGCAGGTCTAGTTGCTGAAAAGCTGAGAACTTTGGTGTATCCTTTAGCTGCTGATACTGCACATGAACAGGGCAAGAAAGCAGTAGAGAAAAAAGATTACGAAACAGGACTCAGTTTACTTTTGAAGGCTGATATTTATAGTCCAGATAATGCATCTACTATTTATTATTTAGGAAAAGCATATCAAGGTTTAGGACAGAATGATCAGGCAAAAGAATGCTATAATAAGATCATCAATGAACTTCCTAATTCCTCCTTTGTGCAATATGCAAAGTTACGTTTAGAAGAGCTGTAATAGAAACAATTCGATAAGAAAGTAACGTTTCGTTACTAAGAAAAAGACATTTCTAGCGAATAGAATGTCTTTTTTTATCGACATATGATGTTAAAAATTTACAATTCGCACTGTTTGGAATGAAAGGAAGGAATGTTGGAATGGATAAAAAGGATAGTATTCGCTGGACAATCGGACGGAAATCTACAGAAAGTGCAGAGTTTGAGATTAAGGATAGAACCTTGATCATTCATATGAAGGAGGATTTGGATCATCATAATGCACTATATATTCGTGAGTATGCGGATAAAAAGATGGTAACAAAGAATGTTCAAAACATAATTTTTGATTTTTCCCAGGTAAATTTCATGGACAGTTCTGGAATTGGTGTAATTCTTGGACGTTATAAGAAACTTCGTTTACTTGGAAGTGGAAGAGTAGTTGTAACCGGTGTTTGTAGTTGTGTGAATAGAATACTCACAATGTCTGGTTTATATGGAATTGTTGATCAATATCCGGATATTACAGATGCTTTTACACATTTGAATTAATTTGGAGGTATATTCTATGAATCAAGAAGTATTGAATGATGATAATTTTGAATCATGCCCATTGATTTTTGATAATGAGATGGAAATCGAGTTTAGTTCTTTATCCAAAAACGAGAGTTTTGCTAGAACTGTGGTTGCTGCATTTGTTTCACAATTGAATCCAACCCTAGAAGAGATTGCAGATATTAAGACGGCGGTATCCGAGGCCGTTACCAACAGTATCATTCATGGCTATCGTAATACGGTGGGAAAGATTATTATGCATTGTGGCATTAAGGGAAATGAAGTTTTTGTGGATATCATTGATCATGGAGTAGGTATTGAAGATATTCCTAAGGCAATGGAGCCACTTTTTACGACCAGTCCAGAAATGGAACGTTCCGGTATGGGATTTGCATTTATGAGTGCATTTATGGATCAGCTGGATGTGGAATCAAAAAAGAATGAGGGAACTACGGTCAAAATGAAAAAGCGGATAGCGACTACATAAAGCATCGTTTGCGTGAAGGGAGGATCGTAGTTGGACACCTTAGAACTTATCCGTTTATCACAACTTGGAGATAAAGATGCAAGAGATCGTATTGTGACAGAGAATGTAGGATTAGTGTGGAGCATTGTACGACGCTTTTTAGGTCGTGGTTATGAGGCAGAAGATTTATTTCAGATTGGCTCCATTGGTTTAATGAAAGCAGTTGATAAATTTGATCTAACATATGATGTTAAGTTTTCCACTTATGCAGTACCGATGATAACTGGTGAGATCAAACGTTTCCTACGGGATGATGGGATGATCAAAGTAAGTCGCAGTTTAAAAGAGACCGCCAATAAGATTCGTATCGTGCGAGAAGAATTAGAAGCTAAGAATGGAAGAGAACCGACCATTGAGGAAATCAGTTCAGTTTTGGAACTAGCAAAAGAGGAAGTAGTATTAGCTCTAGAATCTGGAGCAGAAGTCGAGTCGTTATATAAGACGATCTATCAGGGGGATGGGAATGCGATTTTTCTGATCGATAAGTTGGAACAGACGGATGATGAAAGTAATGCGATGATCAATCATATGGCATTGAAAGAGGTGATGAACTCTTTAAATGATAAAGAGAAAAATATCATAACACTACGATATTTTAAGGATAAGACACAGACGGAAATCGCGAATGAACTTGGAATTTCACAGGTTCAGGTTTCTCGGTTGGAGAGAAAAATCTTGAAAACAATGCGTGAATATATGCTAGGATAGTAACTAATACAGTTTTTGCCAAGCATATTTCATACACATATAGAAATAATAGTAACAGTTATCTTAAAAGATTGGGGGGCTGTTGCAAGACGATATTGTGATAATTGGAGAGATAAGATTCTTCTAACACATCATCGACTTGCAACAGCCTTTTTTGAAAGGTGAACTGTTATGAGATTAAAAAAATTGTGGATTACTTCTTTAATTATCTTAACTGTTGCTATCGCGGTATTGTTGATATGCTACTTCTCAGCAGAAACAAAACATGTATTTGAGGGGACATTTATCTAATGAGTGAGAAAAAGACAAATGCTTCTGTCGTTTATGTAAAGGCAGATCTGAATATTGTAGTGAGAGATACGAAAATAACGCTTGCGGATATCATGAAGATTTATAGCTCGGACAAAAAGCTGGTCAAGGATATTGGAAGTAGAGAGATTCTTAGGATTAAAGAGCAGAAGTCTACGAAATATTCAGTTTCGATTTTAAAGGTGATTGAGGCAATTCAAAAAGAGTATCCAGATCTATTAGTGATCAGTCTAGGTGAGAATGATTTTGTAGTCGAGTATGTGCAACCGATCAAAAAAAAGAAGTGGCTCGAAATAATCAAGGCAGTTTTTGTTGGACTTGCTGTCTTTTTTGGTTCCGCCTTTTCTATTATGACATTTAACCAGGATGTCAGCGTGGATGAAGTATTGGATCTGTTTCATACCCTTGTTATGGGAGAGAGTCAGAAAGGAATGAATGTTGTACCAATCTGTTATTCCATAGGATTACCAATTGGTATTATCATTTTCTTTAATCATTTTTCAAAAGTCAAGATGGATTCCGATCCAACACCATTACAGGTTCAATTACGAATCTATGAGAATGATGAGAATAAGGCAATCATAGAAAACTCCAGCAGAGAAGGGACTACCATTGATGTGGATTAAATGTTAGGGAGGGAAGTGTCATACGTTACATTATACTTGGTTTTATCGGTTTGTCAGCTGGCTTATTAGTTGCAGCTGGTATTTTTGCATTTATCACGATGATAGGTGTTGTACAGAGAATGGCAGCGCGAAGTAAAACAGTAAAATATATAACAATTTATGAAGATATTGTAGTTTTAGGTGGAACTCTAGGCAATCTAGTCTGGTTATATCAATGGCATATACCAACGGGGTATTTTATACTTGCATTATATGGACTTTTTTCGGGGATCTATGTAGGATGTCTTGCATTTGCCATTGCTGAGGTGTTGAATGTGCTACCAATCTTTAAAAAGCGTGTGAAACTGACAGTTGGTATGCCATATATCATTTTGACTTTTGCAATTGCGAAAGCATTGGGAACCTTCTATCAGTTTATCATTGCACGGTAAAAAAATTATGGTTTTATGTATGTAATAGAGAGAAACATGGAAAATTAATAGAGATTAAAGAGAGTTTTCCTAATATGGAAAGATAGGAGTAGTATGGCAGAAAATAAAAAAGTTACGGTTTCAGATGTTACACATGAGAAAAACCAACAAGAGCGAGATAAGTTATACAATAAATATGTAAAACAGGTAACACCAAAGCATAATCCTTGGTTAAATTTAATTCAGGCATACCTTGTCGGTGGAATTATCTGTTGCATTGGTCAAGCTTTTATTAATTTTTATAAGAATCAGGGAGCAGATAAAGAACTTGCTGCGGCATACACAACAGCATCCTTGGTCTTAATAGCAGTATTATTGACTGGATTTAATGTATATCAAAAACTTGCCAAGTTTGCTGGAGCAGGTAGTGTCGTTCCAATCACGGGGTTTGCCAATTCAGTAGCAGCACCTGCAATTGAATTTAAAAAAGAGGGTCAGGTTTTTGGTATTGGATGTAAAATCTTTACCATTGCTGGACCAGTTATCTTATATGGTATCTTCTCCAGTTGGCTACTTGGAATCATCTATTGGTTACTAAAAATCTGTAAGATTATCTAGATAAGGAGCGATATAAATGACGGTAGAAAGCAATAAATTACGCGGTAAACAAAGCATATGTTTTGAGAATCCTCCGGTCATTCAATCGGCAGCTTCGATTGCAGGTAAAATGGAAGGAGAGGGTCCACTTGGTTCGTATTTTGATGTTGTTGAATTAGATCCCATGTTTGGCCAGACTTGCTGGGAAGAAGCTGAAAGCAAGATGATGGGAATGGCAGTAGATACGGCCATCTATAAATCTGGACTTACAAAAAAAGATATTCGTTATATTGTAGGTGGGGATTTGCTTGGTCAGCTCATCGCTACCAGTTTTGGTATTGAAAACTTTGATATCCCCCTCATTGGTGTTTATGGTGCATGTTCGACGATGGGAGAATCGATGGCGGTTGCATCAATGCTTGTAGAGGGTGGTTTTGCTGACCATGCAATTGCAATCACTTCTAGTCATTTTGCAGGGGCTGAAAAACAGTTTCGTTTTCCATTAGCTTATGGTAATCAAAGACCATTAGCTGCAACATGGACAGTAACAGGAAGTGGTGCAGTAGTCATCGGACATGATGTCAAGAAAAATAGTGTATTTGGCAAAGACTTTCTTCCAGTTGAGATAAGGATTAAGGGAGTGACTATAGGAAAGATAACTGACTTCGGTTTGAAGGACTCACTAAACATGGGAGCATGTATGGCACCAGCTGCCTGCTCTACGATATCACAGCATTTTAAAGATTTTGCGCGTCAGCCAGGGTATTATGATCGTATCATAACTGGTGATTTAGGTATGGTTGGACGAGATATCCTAATTGATTTATTAAAGGATGAAGGATATGATATTACATCCAATTATATGGACTGTGGGATTGAAATTTATGATCCAGAAGTTCAGGATACCCATTCAGGTGGAAGTGGATGTGGATGCAGTGCAATAACGCTATGCGGTTATATACTTCAAAAGATGAGAAAGAAACAGTGGAATCGAGTACTGTTTGTTCCAACAGGAGCTTTATTATCAACGGTTAGTTACAATGAAGGGCAAAGTGTTCCAGGAATTGCCCATGCAGTAATCTTAGAAACAAGCGAAGTATAAGTGAGGAAACGTATGGATTATTTAAAAGCATTTTTAGTTGGTGGAGCAATCTGTGCAGTTGTACAGATCTTAATGGACAATACAAAGTTAATGCCAGGACGAATCATGGTCATTTTAGTATGTTTAGGTAGTTTGCTTGGTGCAATTGGCATTTATGAACCTTTTGCAGAGTGGGCAGGAGCAGGAGCGACAGTACCATTGATTGGGTTTGGAAATGTACTGTTTAAGGGAATTAAAGAAGCAGTAGATAAAGAAGGATTTATTGGTGTATTCAAAGGAGGGTTTACGTCTTCCGCAGTTGGTATATCCACGGCACTGATTTTTAGTTATCTTGCATCTTTAGTTTTTAATCCTAAGATGAAACAGTAAAATACTAGTTTATCATAAATAAAAGAAGGAACTGTGAAGGAAAACAGCAAAAACACAATGAGAAGAGAGTCGAGGAATCATATTAGAACTTGGCTAAGTCCGTCCGAAAGGGAAAGGTAGCTAAATTCTAATATGATTCCTCGACTCTCTTGATCATTTCCTTGCTGTTTTTCACAGCCGCTTCTTTTTATCAAATACCACATATTATTGATTTGGAGGAACAATAATAACTGGAGGAATAGACTCATCAGGATCTGTTTCGGAAGGAATCTCTTCTGATGGATCATCCAAAGGTTCCTCCTCTTCGTCTGGTTCAATATATTCATCTACATAATCTAGATCAGGTATATCCCCTTCTTCATCTATCGGTGGTGCAACGGAACCTTCACTATGAATTGGACAAGGCTGTGCAAGCTCCTCTGTCGGATATAGGTATGGAGTATCTTCGGTTGGAGATGTTTCCTCTTTATTCAGATAAACAACATCTTCACACTGGTCTGGAGGACAGTATGGTGAAGCAAAATGACCAGACTGCTTACAGATAGAAACTTTTACATGGCAGGTACAGTATTCGGTTGGAACAGTACCTTTTGCAAAGTATTCCGACTTGGTGCAATTACCCTGAAGTGTATGATCGCAGACACCTGCAATTGCCAATTTGCCGCATTTTGTACAGATCACTGCAGATGTAATGGAATCTGGTTTTTCAAATTCTTTGATTTCTAAATCAAGAGAAGTGTGGATTTCCTGCATGACGCCACGCCAAATATCCTGTTGATATTTTTTATCGGTCTGTGGGAAGTTATAATCAAATCCAGTCCAGATTGCAGCGGTATAATACGGGGTAAAGCCAGCAAACCATAAATCATAATCATTCGTAGAAGTACCAGTCTTACCAGCGACTGGCATCTTATAGCCGTCTCTAAATTTAATATGACCGGAAGCAGTACCAATATTAACAGTATCTTGCATCGCTGAAGTTAGTAACCAAGCGGTAGAAGACTTAAATACCTGTTCCGAGGATGGTTTATTGGACAAAATGACATTTCCCTCTCTATCTCGAATCGTCGTATAAAGAACCGGCTTATTATAAATACCATGATTTGCAATGGAAGCATAGGCTGCAGTAAGCTGCATATTTGTTACACCGTTTGTTAATCCGCCAAGTGCTAAAGAATAGGTAAGGTCCGAATATTTCTTACCATCAGAACCTATCTGAGATTCTACCAGATCAAATCCTAGTTTTTTTAGATAATCAAATGCAACTCTAGGTGTAACGGCTTCTAAAAAACGACAGGCAACGATATTCATGGAATGATAGATACCTCTCCGAGCAGAAGACAAACCTTCATATTTTCCATTCCAGTTTCGTACCTTTCCACCGGTTGGATACTCATATTCGGAATCATCCATGACACTTGCTAACGTAAGACCGCATGTATCCAGTGCAGGCAGATAAGCAGCCAATACTTTGAAAGTTGAACCAACACTTCGTTGGGAATTGGAAGCACGGTTTGTTGTACGGTTACCAGTCTTTTCGCCACGGCCACCATATAATGCAACGACTTGTCCTGTGTACTGGTCCATGATGGTCATGGAAGTCTGTGGCTGAAGAATGATATTTACATTTTCATAATGAACAGAATCATTCGGCCCTTTCACAGATTTCTTAAATTGTTCAATCTTAGCTTCCATATCTTCCTTGCTATAACCTAAGATATTAATACCTACATATGGTTTGGATTTATGATAATATAAATGTTCCGAATCATCAAAATCTTTAAAGTACTCGATCACGTCGTCGGTATTATAAATGACTTGGGAGCCATCCTCTTTATCAATAGTCAGATCATAGTTGAGATTATAATAGGAACCTTTACCGACCTCGGGGAAATTCGCTTCGTCGGTAAAATATTTATCCATAATTTCTTGAATTCTCTTATCTTGAGTGGTATAAATCTCCAGACCACCAGAATACAGCAAATTCTGAGCCTGTTCCGTTGTATAGCCCTTCTTAGTTTCTAAATCGCTAAGAACCTGCTCGATTAATGCGTCCGTAAAATATGAGAAATATGTATCTTGTGTTTTCTGTTGATTATAATCTTGAATTCGGTCATAGACATTGTCAGCCAGCGCTGCATCATATTCTTCCTTTGTACAGAAGTTAAGTTCTAGCATCTTATCTAGACAGTCTTTACGACGCTCTGCATTCTTTTCCTGATGGTCGATTGGATTGCAACGAACAGGAGAAAGCGCAATTGGGGCAATTACAGCTGCTTCTGACAAGGTAAGATCTTGAACGTCTTTACCGAAATAACTTTGAGCTGCCGTTTGTACACCGTATGCTCCATTTCCTAAATAGATATTATTCATGTAAGCTTCTAGAATCTCATCTTTTGATAATTTATCTTCCAGTTTGACCGCAAGGTATTGTTCCTGCAATTTACGAACAATCTTGTCAATATTATTCTTTTCACCACCATAGTTAAAGAGCTTAACTTTTAATAGCTGCTGGGTTAAGGTACTGCCACCAAACCCTAATCCACGAGTTTTGATAACGGAGAAACCTGCTCGAAAGATACCTTGGATGTCGATACCATTATGTTCATAAAACCGTTCATCTTCGATTGCAACAAAAGCATGCTGTAAGTCGATTGGTATCTCTGAGATTTTTACCAAAACACGATTTGCTTCCGCTCCGATCAGTTCTTGAGATAGAGTTCCATCACTATAATAAATATGTGTTGTAAAACCGTGTGGATTTATATCTACTTGTTCAATAGGGGGAGCTTTCGAAATTATGGCTCTTACTGCACCATTAATTGCAACGACGCCCATGATACATAAAAAAACAACGGAAATAAGGCCAACACGGTATAGGTTAACTCGTAGTTTTGAATTCAGTCGTTTGGCAGTCGACTTAATCTCATGCTGCTTTTTTATAACTCCTTGTCTACTAAAGTCCATTTTGAACCTCCTAAAACATTGGTAAATATCAACATAAATGGTATTTACTTCATAAAAACTATTATAACAGAGCAATTTTCATTATGCAACGTTGCGGAGAAATCTTCACATTTTCTTAGGATTTATGTAATATTTAAAATGACATGATATGACATTATGAAACATTAGCTTCATAAAAATGCTACAGTTGCAAGGATATCTTGTAACTGTAGCATTTTTTGTATCACGAATAAATTGAATTTATGGTGTTGGAGAAATAATAACTACCGGAGGAGTATCGCTGATTGGTTCATCTTCAGGTTCCTCATCTTCTGGAGGAGCAATAGGCTCATTGTCCTCATCTTCTGGTGGCGTAATAATATTCTCATCCTCTACCGGAGGAGCAACGGTTCCCTCGCTATGAAGTGGACATGTCTCTGCACGTTGATCCGTTGGATAGATAAAAGGAGTATCATCGGTTGGTGAAGTCTCTTCTTTGATCAAGTACACTTTGTCTTCACAATGATCTGGTGGACAGAAAGGGGAAGCAAAGTGGTTAGAATCCTTACATACGGATACTTTGATATGAGCAGTACAGTACTTTGTCGGAACAGTACCTTTCGCAAAGTATTCAGTACGTGCATGGTTGCCACTTAATGCTCGGTCACAGACACCAGGAATGGCTAAGTCACCACTCTTTGAACAGATCACTGCAGAAGTGATGGAATCTGGTTTCGCAAACGTTTTGTATTGTAAACCAAGCGTAGAATGAACTTCTTCCATAACGTTACGCCAGATATTCTGGTGGTACTTTTTATTCGTTTGTGAAAAACTATAGTCAAATCCAGTCCAGATAGCAGACGTATAATAAGGAGTATAGCCAACAAACCAGAAGTCGTAATCCTTCGTGGAAGTACCGGTCTTACCGGCAACTGGCATACGGTAGTTCTGGAAACGAACACGAGTTGCAGTACCGATATTCACAGTGTCCTGCATTGCAGATGTTAATAACCAAGCAGTAGAAGTTTTAAATACCTGTTCGGATGATGGTTCATTGGATAATAAAACTTTACCGTTCTGATCCATGATCTTAGTATAAAGTACTGGTTCATTATATACACCATTATTTGCGATCGCTGCATAACCAGCAGTCAACTGCATATTTGTAACACCATTTGTTAAACCACCAAGTGCAAGGGAGACATTTAAGTCAGAATAAACTTTTCCATCTGCACCAACTTGTGATTCCACAAGGTTAAATCCTAATTTCTTTAAATAGTCAAAACCAACGCGTGGAGTCACGGCTTCCATGAAACGACAAGCTACAATGTTCATAGAGTTATAGATACCTTCACGCATTCCGGAGAGGCCTTTGTACTTGTTATTCCAGTTACGAACCTTACTTGTTGAATTTGGATACGTATATTCGGCATCATCCATTACACTCGCTAACGTATATCCACAAGTATCAAGTGCAGGTAAGAAGGAAGCAAGTACCTTAAAAGTAGAACCAACGGAACGTTGCGTATTCGTAGCTCGATTGGTTGTACGATTACCTGTTTTTTCACCACGTCCACCATATAAAGCTACGACATGACCAGTGTGCTGATCCATGATTGTCATGGATGTCTGAGGCTGAAGAATGATATTTTCATTTTC
>JAQXNU010000209.1 GCA_029098165.1 Clostridiales bacterium | reverse complement strand
TCCAGCCATAACAACGAATTTCTTGATTGCGCCTGATTTTACTGCATCAACAACTGCATCTGCTAATGCGAATACCTGCTCATGAGCGAAACCACCGATGATCTCACCAGTTTCAATTTCTGTAGGAGCTTTGCACTTTTTAGCTAATTCGATGATTTCAGAGAAATCTTTCTTAGAACCCGCTTCTCCTGGAATGTGTTTGCAGCCAGCAAATCCTGCTGCACCAGTTGTAAACATACGTTCTTTGTAAGTTTCTTTATCCGTTGGAGGTACGATACAGTTTGTTGTCATTAAGATTGGTCCGTTGAAGGATTCGAACTCTTCTCTTTGTTTCCACCAAGCATTACCGTAGTTACCTACTAAGTTAGTGTATTTCTTTAATTGTGGGTAGTAATGAGCTGGTAACATCTCAGAGTGAGTATACACGTCAACACCAGTTCCCTGAGTCTGAATCAATAACTGTTCAATATCTGCTAAATCATGACCAGATACTAAGATACCAGGATTCTTGCCAACACCGATATTTACTTTTGTGATTTCTGGGTTACCATAAGTTGTTGTATTTGCAGTATCAAGTAATGCCATACCGTCAACACCAACTTTACCAGTCTCTAATGTTAAAGCAACTAACTCATCGACTGTTAAAGAATCATCCATTAACTTCATTAAAGTTTCCTGCATAAATGCATCAATTTCTTCATTATCATAACCTAATGCATTTGCGTGCTTAGAGTAAGCGGAAAGGCCTTTTAATCCGTAAGTGATTAATTCTCTTAAAGAACGAACGTCTTCATTCTCTGTTGCAAGAACACCAACCTCTGCAGAATCTGCTTTTGCTTTTAACATAGCATTCACTTCTTTGCCATCGTTGTTTCCAGAAACGATCTTCTTAAGAGTTGCTAAGAAACCAGATTTCTTATCTTCTTCTACATCCCAAGTTGCGGCTGCAGATAGATTAGAAGTATCCGATAACTGACCCATTAATTCATTTTTCATTGCTAATGTTTCTTTTACTCTTGCGTAGAATACTTCATCGTCGAAGTTTGCATTTGTAATTGTTGTAAATAAGTTTAATGTGATGTAATGGTTTACATCTTTAGAGATTGCCTTGCCTTCTTTTCTCAATCTTGTTGTAACTTCAGATAATCCCTTTGTTACATAAATTAATAAATCCTGCATATTAGCAAGGTCTGCGCTCTTACCACAAACACCTACCTTCGTACATCCTTTATTTCCTGCAGTTTCTTGACATTGCATACAGAACATATTTCTACTCATATTCATATCTCCTTTATTTGATCGGACTTTGTTGTCCGCTTGTTTGTTTTGTTGATGATTGAATTATATCAGAGGTTAAAAACAAAGTTTGTAGCTATAGCTACAATTTTATGAATAATATAAAAAAGATGCAAAAGCAATCTGCTCCTACATCTTTTCATACAATATATATATCTTTTGAAGTACTTCATACAAATCGAATCACTTTTTCATAAAATATGCATCCACTCTACAAGGACATGTCACATGATGAAAAGAAAGACAATACCTTTCCTGACGTTCAATCACTATCCTATCATCTGTGATTCTCTCATCATCCACCATGATGTCTTGAATACAATATCCCTCCTCTGCCTTAATCAAAAAGGTAATATCGTTTCCTTTTGCAACCTTTACATAGCCCGATGGAAAGATGATTCCATTTCTGCCTGACCAGGCCTCCAGCGTAATTCTTACCTTCTTCTTAAAAGGTTGACTATTCTGTTTGTTGTAACGCTGACAACTTTCAGATTGTGGGCTACTGGATCTATCGTTATAATTACATTTACTATTTTCACAATCTCTACTCTTTCCCACGAGTTCCGCCTTCGATATCCATATTAATATATGATATTCTTGCATTAGAGTATTTGTCACACATACATTGCACTACCGCCTTCATGTTTGCTTATAATAAAATGGAGCGGGGAATCATATTAGTATTCGGCTGCCTTTCTCTTTCGGCCGCACTTAGCCAAATACTAATATGATTCCCCGCTTCTTTCACTCATCTCTTTACTGTATTTTCATAGCCCTATCTTTATCTCATCGCTTTTCCCTTATTCTACTACAACCGTAGCAACATATTTCTTTGTTTTACCAGTCGAAGTCTTAAGCGTTACAGCAACTTTTGCTTTGCCCTTACGAAGTGCCCAGATGTTGCCTTCTTCATCAATAGATACAACCTTGCTGTTGGAACTCTTATACTTAGCAGTTACACCGATAGTTGCAAGATTTTTGTCTGCATCAAACTCATCCAAGGAAGAAACAACTTCAAATATATCTGGTAGTTCAAAGACATGATTCATGGTCTTTCTAGCATCAATTGTAATCTTCTTATCATAATTAACCTGCCCTAAGAAACCTAACTTTTCATTCTTCTTAGCAGGTGCTTTCAAGATCACATAATCCGCACCAGACTTAATAACAAAGGATACATAAGATTTCTCATCCACTGTGAGCTTATTATTTGGGATACATTCTAATTTCTTAGAATCCTTATTATACTTATAAACATAGACAACTTCGCCAGCCTTGAAGTAATCTTTGACATTTACTTTTAAGGTTGTCTCCATTGCTAATTTACCGGTCTGTGACATCGATAATAGCATACCATCGTTGAAAGACAGATCCTTTGCTGTGCCCATCGAAAGATCCAGTTTCACATTACGTAAGTCTTGTTTTGCTTTATAGTTATCCGTATTGAATGTGAAACTATAAGCTAAATTACCATCTTTATCATTAAACTCATAAGAAGCCTTCTTACCGGAAGCTAGTATCTGCTTAAGATACGTATTAATCACATTAAATGCTTTCACATCAGAACTAAAAACCGTACGATAGGCATTGGTTGTCTCGTAGATACCCGGAACAGAATTATTACCTATTGGCGTTGCAACAGGGGTAGATGTGTTTGAAGGTGTTGGATTAGATGGAACCGGAGTTGGGGTTGGAATTGGATCCGCGTTCTTCGTCCATTTTGCATATACAGTAACTGGCTCAGTTACTACATCTGCTGCAAAATCCCAAGGTGTCTTGCAATCTGCCTCTTTATACCATCCACCGAAATCATAACCGGGAACAGTCTCTGGAGTAACCTGATATGCATAGCTGCCTTCGTTGACCAGCAATGAGGTTGGAGCTGTTCCCTGGCCATTTGCATCAAATGTAAATTTCACCTGATTTCCTAAAGGTACTCTCTTAATAGTAACATTATCTACATAAAGATCGGATTTACCATCAGTCTCAACATAAACTTTTAAGGATGATATATCATTTGGAAGTTTCACTACTGCATGAATCGTCTTATACGCACCCTTATTCGATGTCGTAGTCAGATAGTTTGGCCATACATTATTAATATCACCGGTCATAATAATCTTATCATCATCGGTCTTAACATCCATGGAAATTTCAACTTCCATTCCA
>JAQXNU010000208.1 GCA_029098165.1 Clostridiales bacterium | reverse complement strand
CAGTAAGTTTTTTTGACAGGGAGTTTAAATTTGTATATAATAAGTAGATAATAAAATGTATAAGATAGGACAAATAAAAGTATATTTCGTATGAAGCAAAAGCTTTAGTTACGAGCAGGTGCTTGTGATGATGGCAGAGTGTGTGGAATTCGGAGGATAAATAGATGAATTTTGATTTGGATCGAGATAAGAAACGATCAAGACAGAAGAAGATAATTGCAAAGATTGCGATTTGGGTGATCGAGATTGCGGCTGTCATTGGTCTTGCTTATTTTATAATAAATTTTGCATTAGAGAAGACAACCATGCTAGGAAATTCTATGGATGTTACTCTGCAGGCAGATAACAAGATTATTATTAACAAATTAGCGTATAAATTTGGAAAACCAAAACGTTATGACGTTATCGTATTTAAACAGAGTGGTAAAGAGCATAGTTACTATAATATCAAGCGTGTAATCGGACTTCCTGGAGAAACGGTTCTGATTAAAGATGGAGTTGTTTATATCAATGATGAAGTGTTAGAAGAACCTATGATCACGGAACCAATTCAGATTCCAGGTCTTGCAGAAGATAAGATTACATTGGAGGAAGATGAATACTTTGTTCTTGGAGACAATCGTAATAACAGTGAAGATTCCAGATTTGCCAATATTGCCAATGTTGTTCGTAAGGATATCATCGGTAAGGCTTGGTTACGTTTAAAACCATTCGATTTTGTTAATAAGATTAATATGTATGATAAAGCGGCTGTCGAAAAATCGGCTTCTGAAGAACAAGCAAAAGAGAAAAAAGTGAAAGAGTCTGAGTAAGAGAAAGAGAGGAAATTAGATGCATTTTCAGTGGTATCCAGGACATATGTCGAAAGCTAGAAGACAGATGGAGGAGGACGTTGCACTAATTGATGTAGTTATCGAGTTAGTGGATTCGAGAATACCTTATAGTAGTAAGAATCCAGATATTGACCGTATTGCGAAGAATAAATCAAGAATTATCTTAATGAATAAATATGATTTAGCCGACCCAGCAGTGACTGATCAGTGGAGAGCATATTATGAAAGTAAAGGTTGGTTCGTTACTTATGTAAATTCTAAGACTGGTAATGGTGTACGTAATGTACATGAAGTGATTGAGGAAGCATGTAGGGAAAAGACAGAACGAGATCGTGCACGAGGAATCATGAACCGTCCGATTCGTGCGATGATTGTTGGAATTCCGAACGTTGGTAAGTCAACATTTATCAATAGTTTTGCAGGCAAGGCATGTGCGAAGACGGGAAACAAACCAGGTGTAACGAAAGGGAAACAGTGGATTCGTTTAAATAAGAACGTTGAGCTTTTGGATACTCCAGGTATCTTATGGCCAAAGTTTGAAGATCAGAGAGTTGGTATGAGAATCGCATTCATCGGTTCCATCAACGATGATATCTTAGTTCCGACGGATTTGGCATATGAACTTTGTAAATATTTATTAAAAGAATATCCAGGTGCGTTAGCGAAGAAATACGAAATTGAGGAAGACCAGGACGCAGTTGTTACATTAGAGCATATTGCGAAGAAACGTGGTTGTCTGTTGCGTGGCGGATTATATGATTTAAATAAAGCCGCTCAGTTCGTTTTAGATGATTACCGTAATGGACGTATCGGAAGAATCACTCTCGAAACTCCGAAGATGATCAAAGAGGAAGAAAAAGAGAGAAGCTTAATGGAAAAAAAACCAGTAAAACGTTCTGTAATAAAAAAAGCAGAAGCAAAAGAACTTCGTGCAGAGAAACGTGCTGAAAAGATAAAGACATCAGGCCGTGCAGCCAGCAAGAAGAAAGCTGGGGCTACGAATACAAAGCGAGGTTTTTCTAAGACAGAATCCGTGAAAAAGAATAATCATACAAAAAGAACTAGTACTGGGCGAAGCGCTAAAACAAATAGCCGTAGAGGGCGATAGAAGAAGGTATTCTTATGCAGAAGAAAATATCCGAAATAACACAAGAGTTTAAACTATGTAAAATTGAAAATTTGAACGACATCATACGTAAATATGAAGCTGATGAACGTGAAGGAGTTCAGAAACTGATTACAAAGTATAAGAAGCAGTTAGAAAAACTGAAAGCGGAAAAACAACGTATGGAAACAATGTTTGCATATGAGCGTCAATATGCAGATTATGACTATATCTGTGGTATCGATGAAGTTGGACGTGGACCTTTGGCAGGGCCAGTCATCGCTTGTGCTGTAATTCTTCCGAAGGACTGTGATATATTATATTTAAATGACTCCAAACAGGTCAGTGAGAAGATGAGAGAAGCATTATACGATGAAATCATGGAAAAAGCCGTTGCTGTTGGAATCGGAAGTTCCTCTCCTGACACGATTGACGAGATTAACATCTTACAGGCAACTTATGAAGCCATGAGAAAAGCAATCGACAAATTGGAAGTGAAACCAACGTTATTATTAAATGATGCGGTTACCATTCCAGGGGTACCAATTGATCAGGTACCGATCATTAAGGGAGATACAAAAAGTGCATCCATCGCGGCAGCTAGTATCGTGGCAAAAGTGACACGTGATCGCTTAATGGTCGAATACGATGCGGTATTTCCTGGATACGGCTTCGCATCTAATAAAGGATACGGTTCCGCAGATCATATCAAGACATTGAAAGAAGTGGGACCAACTCCAATTCATCGTAAGACATTTATTAAGAACTTTTTCTAAAGAGAGAAAAAAGGGGCTGTAATAAACAGCTAAAAGAGCTGTGAGGAGAGAGGCGGGGAATTATATTAGAATTTGGCTGCCTTTCCCTTGTGGCCGGACTAAGCCAAATTCTAATATGATCCCCCGCCTCTCTCATTCATCTCTGTTGCTGTTTTTCACAACCCTGAAAGGAGGTAGGAATCATGGGACTAAGAGAATGGAATCAGTTTCATCAGCAAGCGGATACGTTAGATGAAAAGAAACGAAAAACGGCAGTCGCTTTGTCGTATGATCCGAAGGACGAAGCGCCTAAGATCATCGCCAGTGGAAGGGGAGTCATTGCTGATCGTATGATCGAGAGAGCAAAGGAGAATGATGTGCCAGTTCATCAAGATGAAAAACTGGCGAATACTTTATCGAAATTGGATATTGGTGATTATATTCCCGAAGAGTTATATGAAGTTGTAGCAGAAGTTTTATTATTTGTTGATAAGATGGACAACCTTAAAGGTAAGGTTATGGGAGAAAAATGATGAATAAGAGAGTGGTTGGCAACGCAAAAGAGACGGAGGCAATCCACTATCTGACAAAGCTGGGATTTACAATTCTAGAAAGAAATTTCTATACAAGAGCAGGAGAAATCGACATCGTAGCAAAGGATGGCGACTATCTTGCTTTTGTTGAAGTAAAATATCGATGGAACTTAAGATGTGGTTTTCCATCGGAGGCAGTTACCAAACGAAAACAACGTAAAATCGTACAGTGTGCAAGATATTATTTGTTGACACATGGATATGGAGAAGAAACTCCTTGTCGATTTGACGTTGTTGTTTTCGTTGGAGAGAAGATTGATCTAATAAAGAATGCATATGAGACGAGGTAAAGAATTACTCATTTTAGAATATAATAATTAAGGTATCATTGAAAGCATGCAGCGATAGGAAATGTTACATGATATGATTTAATTCATTAATATTAAGGAGCAGACATGAGACGAGAACATTTAACAGAATACGCAGATTTGGTATACACGGATAAAAATGATACGCCATATATTTCATTTCCAATCTTAGAACAGTTCGATTTTGTGAAGCATGGGTTTTCGACCCGTTTAGGTGGAATCAGCGAAGGAATCTTTGAATCAATGAACTTAGGTTTTAACCGTGGAGATAGTTATGAAACCGTATATGAAAACTATCGCCGTATCTGTGAAGCGATGGGCATAAAAGAAAGCAATCTAGTATTTACAGATCAGGTTCATAAAGCGAAAGTTCGAGTGGCTACAAAAGAAAACATAGGGATGGGAATTGTAAAGGAACGTTCCTATTCAGAGATTGACGGCCATATTACAAAGGAAGCCAACGTTCCACTACTTGTATTTAGTGCAGATTGTGTACCTATCTTATTTGTAGATCCTAAGACAAAGAGTGTAGGGGCGACACATTCTGGATGGAAGGGAACTGTTCGGAAAATCGGTGCTGTGACGGCCCAAAAGATGGCTTTGGAATTCGGCAGTGACCCTAGTGATATAGTTGCAGTGATTGGACCTTGTATCGGACTGGAATGTTATGAAGTGAGTAGCGACGTTGCTGAGGCATTTGCAGAGAATTTTACGAAAGAACAATGCGCACAGTTCTTAAAGTGTGATGGCATCAATCAGGAGGGTAAGATGAAGTATCATCTTGATCTGTGGGAGGCTAATCGTCTAATCCTAATCGAAGCTGGATTAAAGCCAGAGAATGTCGTAGTTTCTGGACTATGTACGATGTGTCATTCAGAACTTTTCTTCTCCCATCGTGCAACCAAGGGACAGCGTGGAAGTATGGCTGGATTTATCCAAGTAATTTAAAGATATCAAATCGTTATGAAAGTTGGGCTGAAGTAGAGGCAGAATTCGTTGTCTCTTCTTCAGCCCTTGTTGTTTGCCGAGCATGCTTATTCTTGTTAAGTAGTTACTGTTATAATCTAGAAGATAAGAAGTAATATATGGTAATTAGTATATTGTACTTAATTATCTAATTAGAACGCCGATATATTCTGTGAATTACTGCCCTTATGGTTATATAACTACATAGTATTATAAAACCTAAAGGTATCGTAAACAAAAAAATAAATATGGAACGAGGCTTTTAGGTTGCGACATAAGAGACTATATAGATATGGACTATATTAGAAAATAGTGATTCAAATATGTACAAAAGAGGAGAAGCAAGCTATGGTAAAAAAAACGAGCAACCGAAAAAAAGTATGGAGCCTGAAAACAAGGTTAGTAGTTGAATTATTAGCTCTTATCAATATCGTATGCATTACATTTGGATTGTTTGTTAGTTTGGAAATGTCTGATTTAGTGTATGAATTTGAACAAGATAATTTAATTCAACGAGCACAAAGTGTTTCTGCAATCATCAGTCAAATGCTGGATAATGATCAGAAAATTATGGATACCATAAGTAAAGATTCCGTATTAGCTGATCCAAACGCTAGTATGAATGACCGAGTAAAAGTGTTAGCGAAGCATAAACAGAATTCTATATTCTCAGATGTTGTATTTACGGATATGGATGGGATTTCCTACAAGAGCAATGGTGAAACCGTTCGTGTTGACATGACACCATATCAAACAGTGTATGCAGGAAATCCTATGCGTACCAACGTAGTTGTTGTCCAGGGTACAAGAATCATTTCTTATCTTGTTCCAGTTAGAGATCAGCAAAATAATGTCATTGGTATTGTTCAGGGTATTCAATCGTTAAACTTCTTAACGGAAAAGATCAGAGAATTAGGTGTTGAGTTCTTTGTAATGGATAAGCAAGGAGAATTAGTAGCTCATGTGGATCAAGAAAGATTAAATAATGCTAACGAGGAACGAAACAACTTAACAGTAAATAGTGATCTTAATAAAATTTATGAAAAGATGATTGCTGGAGAAACAGGATTTGATACGTTTGTTAATGCGGAAGATAACAGCCACAAATTAGTTGCATACACACCTATCGTAAGAAGTGACTGGTCTGTTGCATTGTTGATCGAAGGAGAAGAGATTTCCAGACTGACTCGCAGAGTGAACATCTCGAGTCTTGCAATTACGCTCATTTGTTCCGTTCTTGGTGCAGTCATTACATTTAATCTTGCAGTACGTTTATCCAAGTCAATTACAGGTATCTCAAAACAGTTAACAGTTTTATCCACTGGCGACTTTATCACAGAAGTCCCATTTAAGATGCATGTAAAAGTAAGCGAGTTCTATGATGAAACTGATGCAATTGAATCAATGAAGGAACAGCTTGGTACGATGATTCGAGAAACGAAAGAGAACATTCAGAGTATCTATGAAAAAGCTAATGAACTTTCTACAGTTGCAGAAAGCGTAGAGCAGGGATCTAATAATATTGCAATCGCAACTGGACAGATGGCAATGGGTGTGGAATCACAGTCTGAAGACATTGTAGAAGTATCAGGAGTTGTTGATGAATTAGGCGTTAAGGTAGAAGAAATTATTCATGCGATTAAAGAAGTGAATGCAAAGACAGATGTTACCAACCAATTAGTAAACGAAGGTAATGAAAAAGCGAAGGCCTTGAATGCTTCTGTTGATAAGACAGGTAAAGTGAGCGAAGAACTATTTGAGCGTATGGAATCCTTAAATGCGAATATCTCTCAGGTAACCAATATTACAAGTCTGATTAACGAGATCGCATCTCAGACGAATTTACTTGCTTTAAATGCTTCCATCGAAGCAGCAAGAGCAGGGGAAGCTGGAAAAGGATTTGCAGTGGTTGCAGATGAAATTCGGAAACTTGCAGAAGAAGTTCGAATCTCAAGCGATAAGATTGAGCAATTGATTGCCAATATCCGTGCAGAAGCGGATGCAATGTCCGGAAGCACAGAAAGTATGTCACAGGAACTCAAAAACCAGATGGACGACATACATGTGACATTAAAGCAGTACAATGAAATTGTAAAAAATCTTTCTGTTGTATCGAATGAAATCCGTATTGTGAATAATGCAGCATCCGAAATCGGGGCAAGTAAAGATGACTTAGTTGCGAAGATGGCAAATGTATCTGCGGTAGCAGAAGAAATCACAGCCTCTACAGAGGAGATTACAGCTTCCACAGAAAATAATAACCAGAATGTAGCTATGGTATATGAGATGATTCAGAATTTGGATGATATCGCGAAAAAGGTAACTGAGGAAGTAAAACAATTTAAGATTTAATTCTATGGTGCTGTTACGAAATACATCGACAAATATGTATTTTGTAACAGCACTTTTGTGTAAATAATGGTAAATAAAAATTTTAGCTAAATTAATCTATATTTTTACCGATAAAAGAGAAGTAAATAGTTATATTATGGCCTTACATGAACGGAGTGGGGCTACGGTATCATGGTAAGGTCCATACAACAAAAGAGAAATAACATAAGTGAGGAGATTTACAAAAATGGTACCAAAGAGAAAATTGAAAAAGGGTGCATGGAGTCTGAGAACAAGACTTACGGTAGAATTATTGGGATTAATCGTAAGCGTTTGTCTTATCTTTGGTCTTTGTACAAACATCGAAGTTAAAAATATTGTTCACAGAATCGAAGAAGATACGTTAGACCGATGTCTGCAGATTGTGAATGCAAATATTAATCAGGTGTTAGCAAGTGACCAGCAAGCTATTTATGCTCTTGCGAATGACATGGGGATGTCAAGTGAAGAAGTTTCCGTAAAAGCAAAGGTGGACTATTTAAAAAAAGCAAAAGAAAAGATAAATTTTTCTCAGATTTCTTATGTAACACTTGATGGAACAGTTTATACTACCGATGGAGAAGAAATGTTTATTAATCTTAATAACTTCCCTCAGGTATTAGCAGGTGAGACAATGAGAACTGACGTTATCCGTACACCCGATATGAAGTTCTTCGTTTATTTAACTCCGGTTATTTCAAATAGTGGGGAAATAATCGGTGTTGTACAGGGCGTTCAGACTTTAGAGAACTTTTCTGCTAAACTAAGAAATAGCGATACGAATTTCTTTGTGATTGATCAAGTCGGTGATATTGTAGCTCATGCGAATGATGCTATTATTGAGAAGGATTTTAATGCCTTAAAGACAGAACCAGAAGGTTCGGATATTTATACGATCTATCAGAAGATGATCGCTGGTGAAACCGGATATTCAACTATTTACAATAAATATGAAAAAATCAATACATTTTGTACTTATGCTCCAATTCCAGGTACTAACTGGTTTTCCGCTTTATTAATTGATGCAACGGAAGTTGACCAAGCAATTGCTGATGTTAACTTTGTCAGCTTAATGATTGCTATCATGTGTCTTGTCATTGGTATCATTGTTATCATGTTCTTTGGAATTCGTTTATCTAAGAGTATCAAGGGAATTTCTGATAATTTAGTTGTATTTGCAACTGGTGACTTTAAATCTGATCTTTCGATGGATATGAAAATCAAAGTAAAAGAATTAACAGATGCAAAAGAAGCCATTCTCCAGATGAAAGAACAGCTTGGCTCTATGATTCGTGAAACAAAAGAAAATATCAAACATATTTACGTTAAGACGAATGAAATCAGCTCTCTTGCTGAGAATGTAGAACAAGGTTCTAACAACATCGCGACAGCAACTGGACAGATGGCAACCGGTGTAGAATCACAGTCCCAGGATATTTTAGAAGTATCTCAGCTTACTGATGAATTAGGCGCTAAAGTAGAACAGATCATTCAGGCAATTAATGAAGTAAATAATAAGACGGATGTGACAAATCAGTTAGTATTTGAGGGTAATGATAAGGCTCAGGCCTTGAATGCTTCTGTTGATAAAACAGGTCAGGTTAGTGCTGAATTGTTTGAACGTATGGAAACCTTAAACTTAAATATCTCAAAAGTAACGGATATTACAAGCTTAATTAATGAAATTGCATCTCAGACAAACTTACTTGCCTTAAATGCTTCCATTGAAGCAGCAAGAGCTGGTGAAGCAGGAAAAGGTTTTGCAGTTGTTGCGGATGAAATCCGTAAGCTTGCGGAAGAAGTTCGAATCTCTAGTGATAAGATTGAACAATTGATCGTTAACATTAGTGAAGAAGCGAATGCGATGTCAATTAGTACAGAGAGCATGTCAAAAGAATTAGAAAATCAGATGAATGATATTCACATGACACTTACTCAGTACAATGAGATTGCTAAGAATCTAGCATTAGTTTCGAAAGAAGTAATTGTTGTAAATGATGCCGCAAAAGAGATTGGATTGAGCAAAGATGATCTTGTTAACAAGATGGCAAATGTTTCTGCAGTAGCGGAAGAGATTACGGCTTCAACCGAAGAAATTACGGCTTCTACAGAAAACAACAGCCAGAACGTCGTTATGGTTTATGAAATGATTCATACATTAGATGAGATCGCTAAAAAGGTAACAGAAGACGTAGAACAGTTTAAAATCTAACAGACAAAAGGCTGTGAAAAACAGCAAGGAAATAATCAAGAGAGTCGAGAAATCATATTAGAGTTTGGCTGCCTTTCCCTTTCGGCCGGACTTAGCCAAAATTTAATATGATTCCTCGACTCTCTCTTCATAGCTCTTTTTGCAGTTATTTCACAGCCATTTTTCTCATAATATAAATTACATTTGTCTACGGCTTTGTAATAACTCTTGAATCAATTCGCTTGGATTAATGATATCATTGACTGAAGTGTCATGATTTAAAGTATCGACGATCAAGGATATATATTTACTCATATCAACGTTTTTATAGTAAGGACGGGTAAACAATTCTTGTGGCGTATATACAAGATTTGTAGTATAGATTCTATCAATGTCGCCATTTTTATATGCTTCGTCTATCTTTTCAATACCGTTGCAGAAAAGTCCAAAGGTTGCACCAACAAAGACACGGCGAGCCTTACGCTTCTTTAATTCACGAGCAACATCTAGAATACTTTCGCCAGATGAGATGATATCATCAATGATAAATACATCTTTTCCTTCGACAGAACTGCCTAAAAATTCATGTGCTACAATTGGATTACGACCATCTACAATCTGAGTATAATCGCGACGTTTGTAGAACATACCCATTTCAACACCTAAAACGTTTGCATAGTATACGGCACGAGTCATACCGCCTTCATCTGGTGAGATGATCATTAGATCATTCTTGCTCTGTAATACGTTTTCTTCGGTAAATAAAAGTTCACGTATAAACTGAAGGCTGGTAAAGAAATTATCGAATCCACGGATAGGAATTGCATTCTGTACTCGGGCATCGTGTGCATCGAAGGTAATGATGTTTTCCACACCCATGTTGGATAATTCTTGTAAGCCATAAGCACAGTCTAGGGATTCTAGCTTGTCTCGGCGGTGCTGTCTGCTTTCATATAAAAATGGTATGATAACGTTGATACGATATACTTTACTAATCTTTGCAGCAGCAATAACACGTTTTAAATCCTGAAAATGATCATCTGGAGATTTCATTGTATCTTCTCCATTGATCTTATACATGTTGGTGTAATTCATTACATCTGCAATGATAAATAAATCACATCCACGGATTGTCTCATTGATCACGGCTTTTGCTTCACCAGTACCAAATCTAGGAATGGAGTAATCTACTAAATAAGTATCGTTGTCGTATCCTAAATACGCAGGAACATGATCTAAGATTTCCAACAATGCGCGTCTTGCCTCTACCACGCAGTGATTTACGGTTTCGCCTAATTCTTTGCAACCCTCTAGCGCTATTATCTTTAGAGGAGCGATAGGGATTGTTTCGACTAGTTTTCTGTTGCTCATAAGAGTCTCCCTTCCATTTACATGTACATTCGTACATTTTACCCAAATTATTTTATTACCTAAGATGATTTACGTCAACCCCCTTGAGAAACTATTGTCTGTTGGTGTCGTAATCATTTTGTCGTTCAGAATGGTCGCTTGGGGCTGTAAGTGAGAAGTTCGTAAGCACATGGTTATTTACTTCTTCATAGGTCATCTGCACTTGGAAGATATCTTTGACAATGTCGGAGTTTAAAAATTCCATACGGGATAAAGTTTTGATCAGACAGCCATCTTTCATTAATAAAATGATGTCTGCTAATTGAAGAACTTCATTAATGTCATGAAGTACTGCAACGATTGTTTTACCACGATCGCGTAGGGAAGAGAGTAGTTCAATCAGTTCGAGCCGATGTTTGATATCTAAAAATGTAGTCGGTTCATCTAAGATAATATAGTCTGTATTCTGAGCAAGAATCATACCGAGATAAGCGCGTTTGCATTCGCCTCCAGATAAGGTAGTTAAATTGCGGTTTGCGAATTCTGTCATATTGATATCATTTAAGGAGCGCTCAATGAAGATTTCATCAAGACGGTTTGCCCTACCTAGCATCCCTGTATACGGAAAACGACCTTGAGTGATCAGTGTTCGAACTGAAATTGGCGGAATCTCATGAAGCTGCGGGAGGTATGCAATCCGTTTTGCTTTTTCACGGGCAGGATATTCAAAAAGCGGTTTGTCATCTAAGTAGATCTTACCTCCCTTGATCAGCTTAGGCGAGAATAGTGCTTGTAACATTGTTGATTTACCGCATCCATTTGGTCCAAGAATGCAGGTGATTGTTCCGTAAGGGAAGGTTGCACTTATATTGTTTAGGATTGTCTTATCTTTTATCATGACAGTGATATCATCATACATCAGCATGGGTTTTACCTCCTCTACAGCGAATCAGCAGATAGATAAAGTACGGACTTCCGAGAAACGACATTATGATTCCAACCGGTATTTCATAAGGAATGAACAGTATTCTTCCAATTAAGTCGGAAGCGACTACCACAAAAGCCCCCAAGATTGCAGTAAATGGTATCAGTCGTTTGGCATCATAACCAACGATACGGCGAGCAATATGCGGAACGATCAATCCAACAAAACCAAGTAATCCCGTATAACTAACAATCGAACCGGCTAGCATAGCGGAACATAGGATTAAGATAAAGCGAATCGCGTTGACTCGCAAACCAAGCGATCGGGCTAGAGAGTCTCCAAGTTGAAGGATATTGTAAGTATTGCGAAGGAAGAACAATAGTATGATGATCATTATGACAAGGAGAGCTGGCAATGAAATGGAAGAATACGTAAGTCCAGACAGCGATCCGTACATAAAAGAGGAGACATCAATGGATGCATTCGGAAAGAATAGCAGAATGGCATTGATGACCGCATTTAAAAGGGAAGACACCGCAACTCCGGCTAGGACTACGGTAACCTTACTGACGCTAGAAGTATGTGCAATCAGATACACAAAGAGTGAAGCAATAAGTGCACCGAAAAATGCACTGAATGGAATGGCATAATAGTAGCTTGGATAAAACACTAGGACACATAGTACCGCAAGGCCGGCTCCGGAATTGACCCCAATGATATTAGGAGCAGCTAGGGAGTTGTTCATGACAAGTTGCAGTAAAACACCTGAAACGGACAGTCCAACTCCAGCAAGGGCAGCACCTAACACACGTGGAATACGAACGGAATGAATGATCAGCTGATTTACTGATAAGACATCACGGTCAAAAATAGCATAAAAAACATCGGACAGTGGGATTGAAACGCTACCGACGCAAATGGCTAGAAAACTGATGAGGATCAGTGCTGCCACCAATATCATATATTTCATAACATAGGATTTTGTAGGATTCATGTCGTGGCCTTTCTATGGAAACGGGCAATTTGTTATTGTATTTCATTCATTATGCTATCAAATTCTGTGTCAGGATAAAGAAGTTTGGCTAGATATAGATATGCTTCGCCCCAACGAGCATTTGGTTTAAATGTAAATAAGTCTTTTGGTAGGATATAGTATTTTTTCTCTTTCACTGCGGTAAGCGAGGAGAAAGCAGGTTGTGCGAGGAGTTCGCGCTGAACATAGTTTCGAACGGCACCTTCATCTTCCCCCATAACAGAGATAAAGATATAGTCAACATTACTAGAAGCAATGACTTCTTGACTTAAAGTTTCCAATGGAAAACCTTTTGATTCTGCAATGTTAATCGCACCAAGATCTTTAAGCATCTGTCCTACGAAATGATTCGTTGTTTTCACTTTTGCACCATAGGAATATGCTCGTAAGAATAAAACAGTCGGTTTTTTTTCCGTGTTTTGGGTACGTTCTACAACAGCTTCTACTTGACCTAACACGGTATTGCCGTATTCTCGATAATAATTCTTGGTATCCAAAATGGTTGTGAACATGGATAATGCTTTTAAATAATCAAGAAAACTATCTACTCGAAGTACAAGGACTGGAATCTGAAACATTCTCAAGCGATCGGCTAATTGCATCTGGGCTTCGTAATCTGCAGTTAGGATAACGAGATCTGGACGTAAGGAAAGGAGCTGTTCATAATTAATCTCTTTGCCACTACCTGCTCCTACGATACTAACATCATTCATTTCAACTAGTTTGCGATCGACGGTTTCTTTGACAGTGATATTTACAGTTCCTCCGGCTAGCTGCCAGATTTCTGCATAAGATGAAAATAAAACAGCGACATTCTTAGGCTTTTCTTTAAATGTAGTTATGAAACCGGATGCATCCATAAATGATGGATAATCAATGAGTCTTGTAGTGTATCCTGAGGTAGCTATGGAATCATATTTTCGGTTATATGGATTTAATAGTGCTTTGTAACGACTATACAGGTCTAACATATAAGTATCTTCTTTGAGAAAATGATTCAAGTATACTATTGCCTGATCATCTAGTTGATCTACCAAGATTCGAGATGCAATATTGTTTGTTTCTTCTTCTTTGCCATCATTATTACAACTGCTTATGAACATCGCTAACAGAAGTAATAGTAGGATCGAATTTATCTTTATTTTCATATGTCTTATTCCTCCTAGGTTTATGACTAGGTGAAGCATTTGATTTTATGTTTCACCTTGGTAATATATATATTTTGGGTCAAAATCTTGAATTTTAGTCAGAACGGTGGTAATTCAAATGAGAATTTGGATTGTTAACGTAAGGTTCAGGATAATAATATTCTCAAAAGTACATATGATATGGACGATATAAGATTTAATTGGCTGCCTTTCTTCGGCCGGACTTAGCCAAATTCAAATATGATTCCCCGACTCTCTCCACGTTACTTTTTGTTTTTACAGACACTTTTTGGGAATAATTACAAAAATTCAAGCATAAACATAGACATGCCATAATATACTCTTATAGAAGTAGTAGTGCGTGGTATAACGCATGAAAAAATAGGCTCTCTTTTGGAGGTAAAAGACATGAGACTTACATGGGAAGATCAAAGTGTAGACAGACAAGTATCTTTTGAAAGAATAGATCTATCTGATATAATACGAAGAGTAAATCGGTTTATGGCAACAGGAAGTTATGAAGAAGCATTGCAATGGATCAACCATTGTATAAAAAGAAATATACATAGTCGTGATCAAGAAACTATAGATACTTTGTTAAATATTAAGATTCAGATTATTTTGGTACAAGCTGAGCAAAACGTTAAGATACATCCACGACAAGCATTGGAAGATTGCAAAGAGGCATACCAATGTTATGTGAGAATCCTTAAGAAAGAAAGGGATTATAACGAGAAAATCAACTACATTCTCAGGATTCTCTACGAGCATCATGTTCAATACCAGAAATATAGGGAATTATATCAGTTACTAAGGAAAGCGCAAGAGAACGCAATGGAATCAGAGGGAATGTCATCATTTATACAGTTCAATTATTTATCAAAGAAATTAAAGGAAGGTATTGAGAACGCTCAGGGAATTGAGATGAATTGGGCTCATAAATGGAGAAAAAAGTTACATATCTTAAAAGAAATGAAGGAACGATATTATCATAGCCAGAGTGATCTAGACCAAATCGGTTCATTTTATGAACATGGAAAAGCAGAATTCTACTTTAGTCCTGATCTGCATAGTAAAGAGCATCCACATCGGGAAGTAAGCTTACTCTTTTACAATAATGACTTTTTTGTGGCTAGAGACAAGATTGTGCAGGATGTATTAGGAACCTATCGTATGATGAGTCGCAATATCTATGGAAAGAGTAAAGTAAGGTTAAAAGAATCTTAAACTGTAATATGTGGAATAGCTCAGATACTTAAATAGAAAGTATTTGGGCTTTTTTGTGTTGTTCATAATGTTATTCAAATAATTGGTAACACTAAATGGGTAAATTCAATCTTACTTATAAAAGGAGGAATTTCATGAAGACTTATAGTGATTTGTATAAATCGGAGATTGCTGGTTTCAAGAAATTAATGGTGCAGTTTATGGATGGAGAATTGACCGTACCAGAGTTTAAAAAGAAATCAGGTGGTTTTGGTGTATATGCTCAGCGTGGGAAAAATGGATTTATGATACGTCTCCGTACTCCGTGTGGATTGATCTCTTGTGAGCATCTGAAATTAATGCAGAAGTATATGCATCAATATGAACTGGATAGTATTCATCTTACTTCGAGACAAGCGGTTCAACTACACAATCTGTCTTTGGATGCAGTATGTGACATTATGATGGATGCTATTGATTACGATTTATTTACCAGAGGTGGAGGCGGTAACTATCCTAGAAATGTGGCACTATCTCCGATGTCTGGAGTAGAAAAAGGAGAGGCATTTGATGTAACAGATTTCGCTATGCAAGTAAGTGAGTACTTTGTTGCTCATGCATCCGAATACCATTTACCAAGAAAGCTGAAAGTTGCTTTTTCCAATGGAGCTAATGATACAGCTTGTGCTACGATTAATGATATTGGTTTTGTAGCTGTTCTTGAAAATAATAAACCAATGTTTCGCGTTTTCTTAGCAGGTGGTATGGGTAACAATCCAGAAGTATCGATTCCATATGACAAATTGATCGAGCCTTGGGAAGCAATGTACTATGTAGAAGCATATGTTCGTACCTATATTGATCTGGGGAATTATAAAAATCATGCCAGAGCACGAAGTAGATATATCCCAAAAGATGTTGGCATGGAAAAATTCTTAGAGACCTTTGAATCTCACGTTGCTCGAGTAAAGAAGACGGAGAACTTTGAAAAAATTGAGGCAACGATCGTTCCTGAAGAAAGGTGGGAATCAGAT
>JAQXNU010000207.1 GCA_029098165.1 Clostridiales bacterium | reverse complement strand
AGCGAGTATATTGGCATAATTAGCATTCTTCTGTATTTCTACATTAATCTCTTGTACTTTTTTTAGTTCTTCATTTATCGTTTTCGATGTATCATGGACATTCCCAATCTTATCAGTAATATCGGAAAATACCCTCCATATTTCTGATAAAGATTCTGAACTAGATGAAATCAGATGATTCAATGATTCGACACATTTTGTCACTTTTATTATATTAAATCTATTTTATCCATATATTACTATGTTTTACTTTTATCCCCACAGAATAAGTGCGAATGCTTTTTGATGCTATTCTGTAAATTCAGATTATTTTACCAACTACGTTAAAAAAAGTTTCAATCCCTCGTTCGATCTCCGCCTCAGAGCAACTAGAAATACATATCCTGATAGCAGACTCCTCTTTTTTTTGAGTTTCCTCCGGCACAAAGGAATTTCCATCAGAAACAAGTACGCCTTGCTGTTCCAACAGACTGCATATAATTCTACTATGAATGGACTCATCCAATAGAATTCTAATGTAATAACCCGAATCTGGAATATGAATCTTTACTTTATTTTGCATTTCTTTTTCTGATGCAATCCTCTTCTCCCAACAGATTCGAAACCAATTCATCTTATCCTTATATATCTTGATCAGTTTCTTCCGATGTTTCTCATACATCCCATTTTGTAAGAAAATCTCCATGGAAGAATATATCTGCCTGCTCTCTAGAAGCTTATCAATCTCTTTCTTCAATTCTTCCGATCCAGAAGGATTCGGATACCATAGCATCGACTGGTCATACTTTTCTCCCGCTTTGCTCACACAATGAATAAACTCTTTATATGGGAGAGCCCTTGGATCTGGGTTGGAGTGAACAAAGTCTATCACACCAACCGATTCGCTATGTTCCTTGCCTCCACCGTTTAAAAGAATATAATAACCACTTTGAGGTATGGAATATACAAGATGTCTTTGTTCTAGCTCCTCATATGCCTTAATCACAGTGTTCTTACTACATCCAATCCTCTCTGTCAGAGAGCGAATGGATGGCATCGGCCGTTCCGCCTTCCATTGCGGATTATCAAATATTCTTTTCTCAAATGTTCCATTACTTCCTGATATTTTCGCATCTTAGACCTCCTACTGTATGGGTACAGTTCATCCTATTTTCCATTGTACCCGTACCCAACTCATCATACAATACCTACAGAAAAAAAATGAAAAGAGGAATATAGTGTGAAACTTTTATCAAGTAATCAATATAATAACGTACAAGATTTTGCAAAGGAAATAAACATTGAAACTGCCTATCCTTCTTCGTTAATAGCAAAAAATCAGACAGGATGGATTTACGTGGATTCTCCTTCCAACCCCAGCTATGCTAAATTCTTATTTGATATACTCTGTTTTTTTGACTTCTTTTATTTACGTTTGATTTAGCCTCAAGAAAACCGTAGGCTCATATGCTCAATTAGTGGTAAAATAGAAATAGCTATCTATATACAGATATAAAATTTGCTCTTAATTCAATGATCTGATATGATTTAGGGTATTTTTAGAAGCATTTTGCCAAATATACCCAAAACCAGTTCTTCAAACGATGAATTTCAAGGGTTTTGGGTCTATAGCATTTGCACTTGATCATAGACCCACGAATTCCTTATTTTCTGGGTATATAGAAGAATTTTTCTCCTATAGACCCAATTCAATGCAGTTCAAGCCAGTCGTATATTTCTAGGTTACTATTTCTAAGGAATTACGATCATTTAGATTTCTTATATTACTGTTTTGTCCGATTGCCGCAAAAACAGGCTAGGAAACTCCCTAAAAAACAATGTAAAAAAAAGATTTCTCATTTATTCAGACCCTTTCTTACTTGAATCTATTATCTTTTATCTATTAACGTTTATCTCTAGCGCCGAATTTGCTCCAACTAAGCAACAGTAGCCCTAAGAATACTGCTGCATCGATTAATAGAACAACGGATATATGCTTTACGATTCCTGCTAGGAATAGTATCGTGAAAAGCTCAGCCGTGAAAGCTACAAAACATAAAAAATTGACTAAATAATTTGTAATACTTTCACTTTCATATACATTGATTCGAAGCCATCTTCGAATAAAAGGTCGTAGTAGGAATCGAATCATAACACAAGCCAAAGGATATGCGAAGATAAATCCTTTCCCTACTGAGGAGCTGACATTTCCTCCACTCCACTGAACCGGTATCTGTTCTGGCAGGGTAGGATATTTAAAAATTGCAATCATAAAACATAATGCAGTTAGTAATGCCCATATCGTAAAACCACCCCACAGATAAATCCAGCTTACCGAATCCAACTGAAAGACTTTATGATTTTGATTCCAATACGTATCAATATCGTCTGTGTATTGTTCCACTTTCAAATCATTGATATTTAAGTTATCTTTTTGTAATATTTTATAACAAAAAGTCTTTGCTGATTGCAACTCTTCGATTTGTGTATCGAGCTTATGATACTGGCTAGAGATTACATCGTGCAATTCAATTTCATGACTCATGATTTTTCTTATTTCTTCGATTGAGATATTCAACGTTCGTAAAAAAGCAATTTTCTTAATATTCTCAATGTCTTCTTCTGAGTACTCTCGATATCCATTCTTTTCATTTCTAGCTGGTACGATCAACTTTTCTTTTTCATAAAATCGTATGTTGGATCGGCCTAAACTTGTCTGTTCTTCCACTTCTTTTATTGTCATAGTAACTCTCCTAACTGATCCGATCGATAAACTATCATAATTTATACAGAACAAAAAATCATTGATACTAATCTAGAATAGCCGGGCCTAAGATATCCAACGTGTAGGTTTTTCATCAGCTTTTGAAGTTATATTTCTATGCATTCCATTATACACCTCATTTCTTGTAATGTCTGTATTTTAAAGTATAAACCAAGTTTACAGTCAAGAATTTTTAACAAATTTTCTGAAATAATCTTGTTTTCCTTTTCATAATGAGATCAAGACAGATTGTAAATACTTTTTTAAAGCTGAATGAATGCGACGTTCCAACACATCGATTGGTTATGTACTCAAAAAGGTACTCATAACATAACTGCTTCGCTTTATAAGAGAAAGGTTACCTTGGCAATTTAATATAATTTCATTATGCACTTAATATCTTATTTAGTTTATCTTTAAATTCCGCAATATTTCTGTTGTCATCATCAAAAAGTATTGTAGTAAATCCCATTAAACTTGGAATATTTAAGTTGTTGGACGTATTATCAATAAATACACATTCCGTCGAGACAAGCTTAGCCATACTTAATGCATCTTCAAATATTTTTTCTTCCGTTTTTTGAGCATGAGACTCTGCAGAGATAATAACTACATCAAAGATATCTTTAAGTTCAGAATTTTCTAAAATGGTATGTATTCTGTCAGCCTTATTATCCGTAATCATCCCAATAACATATTTTTCTTTTAGTTCCTTGATATATGCAACCATTTCTCGGTCTAATGTCATATTCATAAATGAATCAATAAGCACTTTATAATCAATCTCTTTACCTAATTCTTCACAGAATTCCATCCACATATCTCTATGCGTAATCTTCCCCTGTAGAAGAGATTTATTATACTTTCTGTACGCTGTCTCAACCTGCTGTAATGGTATATTAGTTTCTTTAGAAATATATGAAACAATATTTGGAGTTCCATACTTTTCTACTGTAATTACCCCATCAAAATCAAAAAAAATCCCTTTTATCATCAGTTATTACCTCCACACTCTTTGCATTTTATAGATTTCATTTCTCTCACAGTAATTTTCTCATCCCCTTTCAGTTTGTCCACTAATAAAGGGGAATCGATATCATGATATGCACAATTTTCATTCACATGTCCATAGTTGTAATTCGCGTAACAATATCTGCAAAAATGTTTACAAGTACTATATTGACCTATATCAATGCTTTTCACACAGCCGCAAATCTCTCGTTGAGTGTCATCTTTATCAACATTTAGTTTGGAACCAATGATCTGTGAAACAAGTCGGTCATCAATGCACTTTCCATGGTTGATTCCATATTCACTCAAGTCGATGTCCTCGCAACATGATTCGATTTGTATGTTATATTTTTTTGCAATCGTAGACAATAAATTAGCGATTTGATGCATTTCGTCGGTTGTTAATTGTTTTAGATGTAAGTCTTTAGTATTACGTATCGTTTTTGAATATAAATCTAAAAAACTTATCACGCATTTTTCTGTATATCCACTTAATCTTTTGCACATTGCCTCAAACCAGAGTTCATGGTATTCGAGCGTGTATTTCTCATTTAAAATAATAGGGTCATATCTCCAAATAACTCTTTTTTTACCTAACTGATCAGATAACCTTTTAAATGTGTTAATTACTTCATTTTTATCCTCAATGCCAGGCTCGATATCCCTTTGATAGGATGTAATTGTGAATTGAAAATAATACTGAAATCCTTTTGCAGCCAGTAAATGAAGTTTATCCATCATAGGTCCTGCATTCTTTGTCCAAAACACAAAACAATCAACGGTATCTGTATTTAAATAGATTTTGCTCACCTGTTTACGGTTATAAGGATTAAGCACATATAGAAATCCTTCTTCAAGCCTCTTAAAAAACCAGTCACTATAAAAAGCAGGTATATCCGTACGCCTACTTGCACTTATAATCATGAGCTCATCTCCTAATTTATGTTAAATGCATCTATATTTTCTCGAAACCATCAAATTTGTAATTCGAATTCTATCTCATGTCTTAACGGTATATCATTCTCACCAATCAAGGGAATCTCAGGCTTTAACTTTCTCGACAAATCAAGTGCGTTATGGTATAGCCGAATCATATCGAATCCTCTCTTCTGATAAAACCGAATCGCATTGATATTATCATTCGTTGTGATTAACACAATTTTTTTACAACCTGATTTCTTTGAAATCTCAATTACCTGCTGGATTAATGCAGTACCAATTCCTTTTGATGGTTCTAAACTATCTAGTGACATAATTTCACATACATCACCATAAAAAATATATGTGATTAACCCCTTGATTTGACTATTCTCGATTGCAAGAATCCCATCTGCCATCGATAAATCATACTCTTTACCACGTACAATCATTTTTGTAGAATACCATTGTTCCATAATAAAATCATTCACCATCGTACGATTTTCATCAGATATAGGTATGTAGTTCATAGGAATCCCCCTTTTGTAGTTCTATGTTTAGTGTTAAAAAGTTTCTCTTATTTACGATTCGTTTTCATCCTATTTTGTGGTAGCATCTTCTATTACATATTCAGATGGAATTCCACTCCAACTTGTTGCTTCACTCTGTACGATATTTAGCTCTCCATTAGTAATCAACATATTTTTTCAAATAACTCTTCCACAATGCTTGCCAAATCATTTTATATTATCCTGTAGCGTAAATAAATAGTATTTATGACTTAACGTCAATGAAAATTCCTGGTAAACTTCCATTATGATCTTGGAAAAATCCTCTTTAAAACCAAACAATGGTGCTGGTACAAAACAGTCCATATTCGTTTCAAAATTATTCGATGGCAGTTCATATGCTTCAACTTGATTGGTAACAGCACCTAAAACAGTAATATCAGTATACTCTCCTTCGGTAAATGAAAACTCAGAATTATATTGATATAATTGGTTATTGTAAAAAATACAGTAAGGTTGTACGTTTGGAGCAGTTGTTGGGGTTGCAGAAGCATTTTTATCTGATTGTTGTGAACGAGAGCAGCCACACATGAATAATGCAAGACTGATTAGAATCAATGTTGTCCTTTTCATATTAATCCCTCCATGATTTATAGGTGATCAGATTTTGTATATCTCGCATAGCCATGGTATTATTTTACATTATCTGTTATGTTTTAGAAATAACTATTTATCGCAAAATTGTTCCCTTAAAATTGCCAAAAAGGAGATGTCGCCTTAGCGATGTGAAAATTCGCTAAGCGGCATCTCCTTTTATCTTTAAGCACGAGACGGGATTCGAATTCTACCCCTCGAAAAAATACTGATAGAAAGGGACTTCCAGCGCATCCATTTTTTACGTACTCGATAGGGTGCTCAAAATCTAATATAAATTATTAATATCATAAATCATACTATCTGGTTCTTTGTCAAATACTCAATTATTAAATAGTATTAAAATAATCATAAATTATTTTCTTGAATATTGGTTTGTTTTCTTCAGCTTCGCAGTGTATCCTGTGTGCCGCTTCTACAACCTTCCACTGCATTATTGGAAGTGTATCCACTCCTAATAATTTAGCATAAGCAGCTTCATATAAAGTACCAAAATATTTTCTGGCCTGATTAATTTGATTTCGCATTTCCATTGGTACATCATCCGGCAATGCCACGCAATCAAACACCATTGATGTCCTCGCCACGTCTGCTAGAGGGTCTCCACAACTTGCGTCACTCCAATCAATTATGTATAATCCTTTTTCAGAAACAATAATATTATCTGGATGAAAATCATTATGACACAATGAATTTCCATTAGGAAGCGTATCTAAAAGTCTTTGGACTTTATCCAATGTATCCGGTTCTAATTCATCTGAATACGCTATGTGTTTTTCCAACCTAGTTTTATTGGATTCTAATGATATGTTTCTACATTCATGAATCTTATAATGCAACAGTGCAAAATCATTAGCCAATTGAATTAAATCTGCATCTGGTTCAAACATTTTATGAAACATGCTTTTTCCTTCAATATATTCCATAATAATTGCTTGTCTACCATCTTTTATAACTCTACCGCCATACAGAGGAACATTAATTCCTAATCCTTGAATACGCTTATTAATTTCACATTCCTTATCAATCGCTGATTCGGTTATATCTTCATGAAAAATTTTTATAATGTTTTTTTCATTATATCGATATACATCTGCTGTCGCACCTAAACCAATTTTTTGAAGTTCCAAACAACTACCTTCTTTCAACAATAAGATTTACGTACTTAGTGATTTGCAAATATAGATTAATACATATACTTCTATTTATCAGCAGTTTATTTCCGATGTATCAAAAATACTTAGCAAAATAAATCTTAAAATATATCAATAACTTTATCCATTGTAACATTTCTTTTTGCATTTAACAACATATTCCAATAACGGTTACACATCATAATTTGCTCTCCAAATTGTATGGGTAAACGGTTATTGGAATTTTTTATGCCATTTTTCATATATCGAACAAGCGATTCAATCATATTCTTAGCATCAAAGACGAAGGGAGAAACAAACAAATTGAGTTTTGTTAATTTAAATAACAAAACAAATTGAGTTGAAGGGTGGAAAAAACATCCTTGTACTTAATAATCATCTCAAAAGGAGATTTCACCATGCGACTCCACCAAAGAAGCATGGTTGCTATTTTGTTCACTGGTGTAAAGAAAAATATCGGTGTAAAGCCTTGGAACAATGCAGAAGTTATGTAGATGAATGGCTGGTAAGTAGGAAAGCTCTCTCTGCAAGTACGCAGAAATTAGAAGCAAGCTCCCTCGCCAAGATCTTCGGATGTTCTACCGCTGAATTTATAAAAACAGATGAGAGATTAAGAGTGAATATCAAAAGAAATCGTGGGACCAAGATTCGTGAGGTCGATAACTGCATCCGTTCGCAGTGCACACGTGCAGGAATTGAAGTGAAATCAGCCCATGATATTCGTAGAACAGAAGCATCTGAAATGGATAGAAAGAACATCCCAATCGAAGACATTCGCTGGTATCTCGGACATAATGATATTGCTACTACTAGAACCTACTGTAATCATAAACCAAGATACAAAAAAGGCTGCAATCGAAGATATTATCTAAGGTTGCAGTCTTTATATTTAAGCACGAGACGAGATTCGAACATTCCACCTATAATTAAGAATCGCAGGAAGGAGAGTTTCCAGCACATCGGATTTTTACTGATTCAGGTGGGGACTCAAAAAAACTCAACCCTCACCATCGATAACTTTTCATTTACTATTGTGTCATATCTCTATAAGAAAAAAACCTAATCCCAGATTCACACCAAGGACTGAATGGACTCAAGCAGATTCAAATCCGCATAAACGAGTCAAGACCACTGGCATAGTGGTGGTTTATTTTTATTGCCATCACAATAAAGGGGTGTGATTCAATGGATCACACCCCAAGATTTGACATAGAACCTTTTATTCACTTAACTTTTTGCATAATTAACTAAACAACTTGATTTGGCTTCAATATCATCCATCGAAGTCATCATTTTCTCGGTTTCAAGGAATTGATCCTGTGAGATTGCACTTGCATTCTTAATACGTGTTACGATTGTATTCATCGTTGTTTGAATCGTCTTTAATGCTTCCGATACTTCTTTCGATATTTTCTTGCACTCATCTGCCAAATTTCTCATTTCGGTAGCAACAATAGCAAAACTTTTTCCAGCTTCTCCAACACGGGCTGCTTCAATTGCTGCATTTAGGCCTAATAAATTGGATTGTGAAGAAATACCTTGAATTAAATCAATTGCTTTAGTTCCTTGACTTATGCTATCCTCGACAGATATACACTCATTTTCAATTGTTTTCATCATTGTATCCATATCGGTTGAAAGATTTGACATCACATGAATTGCAGTATTTGCTTTTTCAATCGCCTCCATCAATTCCACCGATAAATTCTCAATATGTTGTTCTTTATCGATATTAATTGAAACAGAATAGTATCCAACTAATTGTCCTTTCTCCATAATTGGCGAGACAATGGATTTAATTGGAACCGTACCTGTAATCTCCTTTGGTACAATATTGGTTATTGATTCTCCTGTTCGTGCAAGCCGTTCTAAAACCTCTCCATATCCTGATGCTCGTATGTCAGCACCTACGGAAAATGGAAACTTCATGGTATCAGTTTCAAATAAAGCTACATATTTTTCAGTATCAGATATGGATATCGCTACATCCTGTTGAAAATATTTTTTCATCAATGGTGCTGTTGCAATAAGGTGGTTCAATAAATCGCTCATAATTGTACCTCGCTTTTATCCTTCGTATATTTGACATTTGTCTTTTGTTAAAAACATACCACCAAACTATTTGTATCGATTGTAATGATCAGATTTTTTGAACATCCAAACTTGAGTTTCCATGTAAAGTCTTTTCCAAAAGGTCGATGCAGTATCGTTTATGGTATATGTATTATTTTACAATATATGCTTTATTTTTTTCAATTTTTCTATTTTATGCTATTTCTTTTTTTGATGCTATATTAAGTTTTTTGATTCTCCTATTTGACTCTTTGACATAGAGCCGTTATAGCTATTCAAAGTATGTTAGTATCATATCATATGAATCTTTTGTCAACACAAATACTTCAATACTTCCTTTAGACGCATATTCAATGTAATGATGATTTTTATCGATCAAGACTCTGATTTGACTAACTTTTAGCTTAAATTCTGGTAAGCCAATTGCTAATTCTTTTTCATCTTTGTATTCGACTGATATTGATAATCCATCCCTTTTGAAATTTTCTATATCCTCTGCTGATAACCAAAGATTAGTCATACCAGGATTATTATCAAGTGATTCTTCCATTACTTTTACTAATTCTCGGGTAACATCTTCTTGAAGGATAATACTACTATTTTCTTTTACTATTGTTATCGTTTCATCACCTTGGGGAGTATTGATTGTAATACTAGTTTCCTCATTATTGGATGATGAAGTTATAAAATCATACCATGATTTAGGGTCGAATTCACTACAAGAAGATAAAGAAATTATAATAAGTAAACCTAATAATAAAAAAGAAAATTTATTCATATAAAACCACCTTACTTTAATACAACATTATCAATTAGAGCTACAGTATCATATGCAGAATCACCAACATCAACTACACCAAATTTTAAGGTAACAAAACAGCCTGTACAATCACTTACGTCAACTGAAACTGTTTTCCATCCGGTTTGATATGCTGTAGAATCACCTCCAGCAAAATCTATCCCGGATACTGCAAACCATTTTGAATTATTAATAGATTCGGAAGCTACTTCTAGAATTTCATTATCATGAACATCATATATCTTTGTGATGAATTTGTCATCGAATTTTGAGCCTACATATTCCATAGGTTCTTCAGATATAACATTATAAGAGAATGATAATGTTTTTACCCCATTGGGAATACGAAATTGTTGTGATAAAGTACTTCCTTCCTTTCCACTAAGATAGCTGCTTTCTGCAGAACCTATTCCTGTAGTAATTATAGCCATATATTTACCACTAATAGGTGTGACAGTACCTAACTTTGTTAATAATCTTGCGTCACCACTTATTGTCCAGTTCAATATCAATGGTAAAGCGCCTTGGAAGTAAAAAGGTTCAAAATCGCCATTTTTAATACCAATATTTCCAATCGTATAGTCTTCATTTCCATATAGTATTGGCTTAGCAGGTGGTAGATCATCACGTCTAGATCCATAATGTTTATAATACCATTCTTGATCATCAAGTCCTAATTGTGCAATACCATCATTAAGAGAGTCTTGAGCATTCATTCCATTATATAAATTAGAAATAAATGTATTCATCATGTCACGAGAATACTCATAAAAAACAGCATTATTAAATCCTACCACTGTTTCGGCACCACTACCTGTTAAAGATTTCGCTAATGAATAATTATAGTCTTCACCTTCACCAAATCCATAACAACTTTCCATAAATATAACGGAATTAGCTAATTCTTTTTTTGTATATTTGTTTGCAAAAAATGTAGGAGATACAGCATAAAAGGTATCGTTGTTTGCTATAGTTTGAATAACACTTTTATCTTTTAAATATTTTGAATAGGTTTTATTTAAAGATTTGGTTTCTTTTTCATATGTTATTAAAACAGGAAAAGTTTTTGATTTAAGCCAAGCCAAACCATATCTATATGTATAACATTGCCCATGCATCGCAAATATGATAGCTGTATTACCTGCTAAGGAATTTTCAAAATCGGATATGGTTGCCTCTTTATCAATTGTAGCATTTATTCCCTTATTTCTCCATGTCTTTATTAAGTTTTCATAATAAGGATATCTTTTACTAGATGATGCATCGTCAAAGCCATATAATACTAAGACGTTTCCTTTATCTAATGGTATGTCATTTGATATATTGGAAGGTAACTTATTAGCTAAAGTTGTTGTAGTTAGATCCTTTTTTGAGCTTCCATTTTTTGACTATTTGGGTCCTCGAGACTGATTACTCCTAAAGCACCACAATTATATGAAAAGCTAAAAGTACTTGAACTTTCATCAAAGTAGATGCTATCTTTAATAATTAGACTATATTGTTCAGTTTCGGTTTCATCTGTTGAAAGACTTATTAATAAGTCATTTGTTTTTTTAATTTTTTCTTCCACAGAAAGATTTGTAAACTCATCACTACTTTTCCATTCCGACAGAGTTGTGTTGACTTTTTCCATATTTTCTAGCTCTTGATCTGTTAATTCATTGTATATATATATTTCAGCAGTATTTGATACGATTTCTTGTAATCCATCACTATATTTAGCAGTGTAGGAATATACGTTCTCATCAGATACATCAATAGCTAATTTACAGGTATATACCCCATCTCCCTTTATATCATCACCACTATTGGAATAGTCACCATCATCAACTAATGTTGCAACGATTTGATTAGATTCTGAATCAATTAATTCTAATGAATTGACATCCATTTTAGAATATGCATAAAAGTAAATAGTCTTGAAACCTGGTTCAACACAAACCTCATTTAAAGATGTCTGTAGTTCAATGTTATCAGTTATTGTAGGATAAATATCTTGATTAATTATAACTGTTGTTAGCACATAATTATCAATTTTATCATTACCCGCAATAGATTTTGCTCCTTCAAAACCAATTGTCAGCGAATCTCCAGCAGGTATTGGATTTGAGCTAACATCACTTTCAATTGTATAATGATTTTTTGTTTTGAGGATCGTTTTACAATTCCAAAAAGTATTTATTTCGAAATTTGTATCAAATGATAATTTCCAAGCTTCAAGTGCAATATCAGATGTATTCTTAATAATTAATTCACCCTTAAAACCAGTTTCCCAAGAATCAGTTATATTCATATCTATATTATATCCTTTATCCACAACCATTTCTTTTGAACATAATTCAAACTTGCTCGGGATCTCCAGAGAATCACCTGTAAGAGTATAACCGAAGTGTATAGTTTCATTAGGTGCTATTTCATAATTCCATTCAATGTTTTTTATAATATATTCTGTATCACTATTTTCTAGGATTCTAATATTCCAGGGACTATTAATAATACCTTTAGCATCGTATTTCAATGCCCAGTTAACTATTGGAGTTTTACCTGTATTGGTAAGCGTAACTTCAACTGTCTGCCCATTATTCCAAGAATCATATACAGTATAATTGACACTATATCCTTCATAGGTAAATGAAGTGGTATTTGATGCCCCTTTAGCTGATATCTCAGGTAAAAGTGATACAATCAAAACAAAAGTAATTAATACTGCAAGTGTTCTCTTTAAAATATTAAAGTGTTTTTATTCATACTCTCCTCCTATAATATAAATTCTGTTTTTCTACCTTTTGTGTAATTAAAATACACTTCATTAACGTAATCACCCCAAATAAAATCATCTAGATACTAAATAAAAATCATACATTGATTCCCCCTCTCAATAATGAAATAATGAATAAATTCTTAAGTTGAATAAACTTCAAACTAGCTAATTTCAATAGTATAAAGATATTACATATATTAACATATTATTACATATTATGCAATTTACTTTTTCATTTAACAATCCTTGATTCGTTCTCATTGTAGTAGTAATCTCCATCTCTCTTTTAATTTATCGTCAACTTCAATTGGATAGACTTCTTGTATCTCATGATATAGCTCCGTCGAAATCTCAGATAAAGACATATTTAGCTTCAGCTTCCATCCTTCCAAAGCCTTTGCAGCCATATTACGGTACCTCGTGATCGGTGAATTAATGGAAGCTTTAATAAGTTTTGCTCCATGGTAAGGATAAGCATCTAGATACTGAACAACCATATCAATACTCCAATGCTCCGTTCTACCTACACCTAATTGTTTTCCCATACCAGCTGCAACTTTTTCATACTCCAGATGATCTTCACATATCTTTACCGCTTCTTCAACATATTTATTAATGCCGAACAAATAGTAAATGTAATTAACATACGCATCAAAATCTTTTCTTAATTGTTCAAGATATTCATTAGAGATATCTATCTTATATTTCCTTGCAACTTGAATTGCATACCATTGTTTTTTCTCATATAGCGCAGACAATATCGATGATTTTATGTCATTTTGTGAAATATAGCTGTCAATTTTCTCATTAATTCTTTCCTCCCATGTTTGATCTCTGTCATCATCTTCCTTCACATAGTCCTGAATCGAATCAAGCAAATTAATATCTTCAATGTTAAGTTTAAATTTCTCATATTGAGATACAAACATAAATAAGAGCTCATAAGCATTTTCAATCACAGATATTCCATCACAAGGCCCTTCCTCAAGTAAACCATCGATGATGTCTCTGGTACCATTAAATTCTTGCAAAGTTAGATTCCGTGTTTTTAATACATGATATAGATCACATTTTTCTGCACATATCAATGCTAAATAGGAATACATTATGCTATTCTTACAACCTTCACATAAAATCCATTCCTTGATTTCATCCGTTTCAGGTTCTAAGCACTCTACCGCATTAATCTTTCCCCATCCATTCAATCTCTTTGCTAATTGAAAATATGCATGATTCTTATCCGTCCAAGAATGTGTAATTTGAAGAACATAATCTGTGAAACCTTCCCACATCGCCAAATTAATAAGCTTCTCTTTTAGTTTTGGATCATCATCAATATCAAACAAAGCTAATAAGCTCAGTCCAAGTTTAACTGTATACTCTTTCGTCCCATCAAGAATAAATGAATACGCCATATGATATAAACTGTCCGCTGAAAACAGCTCTTTATTCTCATATATTTGTTTGATTAGTCCATCCGATATTACTGTTTCATTTGAAACTAAATCTGAACTTTCTAATTCTTCCATAACAATCTCAGGTTTGCAGTTTATTCTTTCAAGTAAAAAATCATATAACTTGTTTTCTTCTTTATTTCCAGAAGTATGATGTCCAAAGATTCCTTCTAAAGCCCCTGGTGCAAATCTGAGAGTTTCTTTATTATCCTTCTCTTCAAGTTCAAAATTAATTGGGAGTGTATGGTCTTCTTGAAGTGCATGATAGATACGATGATATACAGAGGCTTTCCTGTTCTGATTTAATTGATTATTATTCTCTCCCATAAACCGATAATCTCCTTATTAATTAAATTCATTGGTGGTTGGACCTTGTTAAGGCACATTACGTCCCCCTAGCAAACTTAGTAGTTCAACGAAAAATTACTATTATCTTCATTTTCGTGTATATTTGCAATTAGGATAACCACAAATGTACCCAACGAAATAATTCTCTAATTAAATTCCTTGTTTTCCATATCCTTAATCTCGATCGTTTATCAAATCCTGGGAATTTCTTTAATATTTTCCTTTCTGCATCTAGCTCCATATTCTGTCGTATAGATGCAAAGGTCATAACTTTCTCTCTTGTAATATTTTATTATTTTTGTTTTATTCTGTCAAATTGTGTCATGAATTGTTGTATTATCTTTCCACTTCAGATAATTTATAGTATTATAACTACATATATCACCACTCTCCCTCCTCCAACCTCCCCACAACATCTCCCCTAACTAAAAAACCAAGACCACCAGCCTTTTCGCCAGTGGTCTCGCCTCATCCTCCAGAACCATCCACTACCCTACCCCATCTGATAGCATAGCAGACAATTCCCCTATTCAATTATTCCATCTCAAAAGCAACAGCCCCATCTTCACATCCAGTCATCTTAAACTGATTGTTCATAAGATCCGCATGCAAAGTAGCTACACACTTCTCTTTCTTCCATCTGATCATTAATTTGGAATCCTGTTGCTCGATTTCCATCTCTGCATCAAAGCCGAATGCAGCGAAGGTATTTCTAAAGCGAAGCATCTCTAACTGCTTTGCAACCACAGGACAGGATACATGCTCAGTAAGATAAGCTTGGGACAAGTTGGTTCGGTTGATTTCCTTATGTCCACCAGGTCCTGCTAAGGCTACTGCTTCATGGTCATTTTTTCCTGCGAAGAGATCAAGATACCATACTTGTGGCTTTCCTGGCATGAAAAGCTGAAGTGCTCTAGCAAGCAGCATCTTCTGATCATCTTCTCCGAGGGCACTATAGTAAGTAGCATTTACCTGATAGTAAACATTCTTTTGTCCATGAAGATTTTTTACATATCCACCACGGCTTACAACGGTATCAATCAGATTCTGAATCTGTTCTTCTGATATTAAGCCCTTCAGATCAAGTAGTGGAATTCCATCATGGCAACCAAGCATATTCACAACACGAATCTTGTTGTCGTATAACTCTTTTGCCCACTGTTCCAATCTAGCACCAGAATGGTTTTCAAGTGCATCGATGATTAAGCCTGGTAAGAAAAAGTCATATGTCATATAGCCTTTTTTTGCAAGTAACTCATACGTCTTTTCCTCATAGCTTGCATGAATTTCTGGCAATAAGGTTAGGTGATAACGGCTTGCCATCTCCTGCAAACGTTCAAGGATTTCCCAGGTTTGTGGTTCATTTAAGAAATTCTTTGCTCCTGGCTCTTTGGAAGCATAAGCAAAGGCATCTAAACGAACGATTTTAGCTCCATAGTCGGATAATTGTTTTAATGTATTCTCGTAGAATTCCCAAACCAAAGGAGATTTCACATTGAGATCCATCTGACCTAGATAGGTGCGTTTGGATTCTAATAAATCAACAACCATATCACGGTATTCTTCATAATTACCATAGTCAAATTGAGTTGGAGTCTTTCCATCCTTTAATTGTGCCTGAATGATTTTCTCTAATTCAAGTGCCTGATGATATTGAAGACCGATCGTATGCATCAATTCCTGTGCATCCACGGATTTATATTGAACTTCCTGATAGAATGTATTCCAGTAAGGAACATTACTTCCATCTGGCATACGTACCATAAGAATTGGCAAACCAGGTTTTCTAAAGAACATATTTTTAATTAACTCTTGGTCTGGCTGAATATAACCTTCTTCGGTCATCGTCCCGTGACCTTTCCAGAACTCATTCCAATTGATGAAAAAGTCACGATATTCTGATTTTTCTCCGTTTGCAATCAAATCCTGAAACTGTGGGGATAACACGGACATATGATTTAGAATGAAATCTAACTTTAAGTCAATCCCCAGCTTTTGTAGGGTATCTAAATCTTCTCTCTTTGCGAGAAGTTTATTTAAACTATAATCAATGACCGAAAACCCACGGTCCAAGTCAGTATGATACAGACTTGGTAAGATGTAAAAGGACTGGAATACCTCTTCTAATTCCGGTTGTTCTAAAAATTGAACGATATCCGATAAATTCCCTCCGATACTATCCGGATATGCATTTAGCATTGGACGATTATTCATGAAAACCTCCTTTGCTTTCCTCCATCAGTTTGCAATACTCTTCATAGGATAACAATTCACAAGACTTCGATAAGATAATCTTAGCCTTTTTCGCCTGAGCCTCTAGCATCTGCTGTTCTAATTCGAGTACAAGCATGGTAAATGGACTGTCCGTAGCACCATCACGATTTCTAGCACGACGATGTGCTAAGGTCTCCTGTGGAGTGCTATTTAATAGAATTGGAAGGTCAACTCCCTGATAGTGGTCGCTATTACCATGAGTCCATTCAATGACAAGAATTTGGATGTTGGAGAAGTCAACTTCCTCATACCATAATTCGGAGTCTTCTCTACCCATACGTTTTAGCCAAATCTTATCATTTCCATTCTTGAAGGCAGTTACGATATCTTCTACCTCATCAAAACCAATTTCTCGATTCGTTCCAAGATAGCCTTGTAATCCTTTTTTACCTGCCTCTAAATAAGTAGAAAACCATGGATTTTCCTTTACATACGCATAATTTGCATCGTCATTCTTTACCTGAAGTTCATGGATAAAATCGGAATGTTGCTTGGTGTAATCTCCACTTGCTACCATACCTTTTAAGCCGCTCTCACGAAATACGTGTAAACGCTCTGCATCATTATACTTTGGAATACGATGTGGATAGTTATCACCGGATAATGTATAACTTCCAATTCCCATTTGTGAAAAATAATAAGAGATTAAAGATGCGATTTCAGATTTTCCAACACCGGAACCACCACAAACAGTAAGAACAATCTTTGGATTTTCTTTTTCCTTTAGTAAGGAGACGATATTAGTTAACAGCTTCGGAAAAACTACCTTTGCTTTTGAATCATGAGTCTCTGAAATACTAACTTTATCGCCTGGCATATCTCCATGAGGGATTTCATCTGGTAATTCAGGTGCTACCCAAGGCATCTGAGATGTGATACACTCTAATAAATCATTTGTTGTTTTTATTTCTTTCATTAAAATCCCTCGCTCTCGCTAATTATCTCATTCATTGGAATAAGACGAGCCATTTCCTCTCCACCTGCAGTGTTTGGATGAAGACCGTCTCCAATGTGTAACATGTCTTTTAAATATTCAATCTTATCTTGCTTACGGCATGCGTAATCAAAATCAATCACACCATCTGCTATTGTTTGTGTACGAACCCACTCATTGTATTCCTGTCGAACTTTCTCTGCTTCTTCAAGCCAAGGCATCTCATCATTACGAAATGGCATAATAGTTCCAAAATACATACGAGTTCCATGATCATGGGCTCGATGAAGAAATGTAGAAACCGCTTTTTCTAACTGCGTTGCAGTAACGATTTCCTCTGGTTTTTCAAAGATATATGGATGCATTAAATCATTGACACCTTCTAAGTAAATGATTACATCTGGTTTGGAAGGAGAAAATGCATCTTGATCAAAACGGTTTACGGCACTCTTGCCAAAGCAGCTACCCTCCCCTGGAATCGCTTTCACATGGCAAGCATCATGAAGAACACGATTTCCACCGATTCCGCGATTAACCAACGTTGCTTTCCCTCGATACTGAGCTGCAATGATTTGCGCAAGTGCATCATGATAATACGACATATGGGTAATGGAATCGCCAAATAAACAAATCGTGGTAACTTTCTGTTCGGATTGTACTAAGATTTCAGACACTCCAAACAGAATCGTAGCCTTGTTCACATCCGCTTCCACATAAGGGAATACTTCACGGCTTTCTTTTCCTACGATTTCTACATCCATCGTATGATCCCCGTCAAGGGCATATACTGTCTGAAACTCTTTTGCTGACCAGGTAGAGCAAGCAGAAGCAATTTCCGTCTTCTCTTTCACATAAAGAGAAAGTACAAATCTGCTACCAGCTGAAATTGTATACTCGATTTCATCACTATAAAACTCCTTCCCTGGCTCAATCGTAATTTGCTGACAATTCTCATAAGTTAAGACAACCGATTCCGAAACGGTCTCATTGCCTTCCTTTAATTGAGCAATCACAGCCTTTTCAATTAATAAAGGTGTTTTTCCATATCGATTCGAAAATCGAACTTTTACTTTATTACCACTGACATTATTCCAAAGAATCGAACGCTGCGTCATGTTTTCAATTGTACCAATATTCGTTCCATAATTGACAGGGAGATAACTCCATGAAGTATTCCAAAACATAATTAAACTCCTAACATCCACTTAATGCCTGGTTCCAAATAGGAATCCCAGAACTTCCAGTCATGAACACCTGTGCTTTCATAATAGTTAACATCAATTCCTTGTTCCTTCAAGAAGCGATGGAATTCACGGTTCTCTTCCAAAAGGAAATCTTCGGTACCAACCGCCATGAATAACTCAGGTAATGTCGTCTTCTCTTCTTTCGCTTTCTTTACAAGATAAGCTGGATTATTCACACTATCCTCTAACTTGGAAAGATCACCAAAGGTTAACGTATAATAGTCATAGTCAGCAATTGGGTCTACAAATCCAGGCTTTTGGTTCTTGATATTATTTACGATTAAAGCCGAAGATAATGCCATTACCTTAGAGAAGGTGTCATGATAGAGATAACCGGTGTGAATTGCACCAAAGCCACCCATAGAAAGACCACCGATAAATGTATCCTCGCGTTTGTCAGATAAATGGAAGGTCTTAGTCATGTATTCCACAAGTTCCTTACCAACATACGTTGCATACTGTCTTCCGGTACCCTTTTGGTCAAGATAGAAACTGTTGTCTCCACATGGCATAACAACTGCAAGGTTATATTTGATTGCAAGTTCGGTAATGGAACTTCCGTTCATCCAAGCTCTCTCATTTTCTGAAAATCCATGAAGTAAATAAAGTGTTTTCATTGGACGTTCGTAATTTGGATTCCCCTCTTTAAAGATTGGCAACGCATCATTTGGTAAAAAAACTCGAAAAGAAGCTTGTTTCATTAAAGCTAACGAATAATAATTTCCTTCAAAATATGCCATTGTATTATCCTCCTATAAGTAAGTAAATGGTTCCTTTGCATCGATAAATTCAATTGGTGTACCTTCTACTAGGTCTTGCATCCATTCTCCAAGATATTTCATTCCCATCTCTTCGCTTCTTTCATGACCTAGCACAAGCATACCTTTGTTAAAGCCCATCGCAGCAGCGTCCCTAACGTATGCACTAATTGTCCACTCTGTGATATCACCACAGATGACAAGATCTAACTGATTCTTATGCATTAATTTCATTGGAAGCTCTTCAAAACCAAGTCCTAAGCTTCCACCGCCAACAAGCACTCCAACTTTAGAAACCTTCATTTGCGGATCTCCAACAATTTGAATCACATCCATCGAAAGTTGTTGTTTAAAATATTCACATAATTGAGCCAGTGTCGTCGTTGGAATCTCATAACACGCTCCAAAGTGTTCCATTCCAGGAACCTCTTTCATACGGTATTGATTCCATCCAGTCTCTAGTTCAAATCCACGATAGATTCCATCTTCACTTCCCATATGCATATGGTCGTGGAATCTCCAAATCGCAATCTGATGTTCCTCAATTAGTTTCCGTTTCTTTTGATAAATCGGATCCTCTAATAACCAATCGGTATCATCCTTACCTGTAAACCAGGTAGGTTCATGGGTAATAATGAAATTAGCCCCTGCTTTGATTGCTGCTTCAATCACTTCTACGGTTGCCATAAAGGTTGTTACAATCTTAGTAACTTCCTGATTTGGATCTCCTGTCATAATATGATCACAAGTTTTATCATAAGGCAGTGGAGTACACCCTGTTTTTGCGATCACACGATCGATAATTTCCTGTACCTTCATTGTTTTCGCCTCTTTCTTAACTCAATTGATAAATAGTGATTTCAACCTGACCAGGCTCATCACCGCCATTTAATTCGCCGACATAGACACCAGTATTTAGCCATGCATAGGGGCTATCATTGCTCACTTGGAATCTCGGAACGGTTTTAATTCTTGATTCTTTTGTGAAATCGATTTTCCCTTCATTTTCAATTGCAATATAGTTACCATCATCAGTCAGTAATAAATATTTTGCAAATACATGTGCCTTACCTTCGTTATAGGAAGTATTCCAGTCTGCGCCACCAGGTACAATAGTTCCACGAAGTAATCCTTCAAAAGTTCCACGAACGATTGGGATTACTCGTAGATAACCACGTCCATCCTCCTTCACTTCCATCTCTTTTTCACAGACTACATGAAGACGTAGGATTTCCTTTGCTTCTAAGTTCATAACTTCTCCTTTTTCTTAGCCCTTTACAGCACCAACAACAACACCCTTGATAAAGTGTTTTTGAATGAATGGATAGATAATGATGATTGGTAAGATACCAATTACAGCCATCGCCATACGTACTGAGGTTCCTGGAAGATTCATATTTCCTGTACCAATTAAGTTGGAAGAACCTGATTTTAAGAATTCTACATTATTCATAATCTTAATTAATAAATTCTGAATTCCAAAATATTTCGCATCACGAATGTAATACAAACCATTTACCCAGTCATTCCAGTAGCATAAAGAAGTAAAAAGACTTACCGTTGCAATACTTGGTACGGATAATGGAATAATAACTCTAAAGAATGTTCGAAGCTCCGTAGCACCATCGATTTGTGCAGCTTCGATTAGGGCTTCTGGTATATTATTAGAATAGTAGTTTCGAATCAAAAATACGTTAAATGCAGTTACAAGATAATTTGGAATCATCAATGCATAAATGGTATCCTTAATATGAAAGAACTTGGAATACATCATATAAGATGCAACGATACCACCGTTGAATAGCATTGTAAAGAATACGAAAAAGGACAACGCATTACGGTATTTAAAGTTCCTTCTGGACATTGGATAAGCTAACATTGCTGTTACTAAAACGCTGACTACAGTACCAACAACCGTAACTAAAATGGAAATCCCATATGCACGAAAGATTGTCTTTCCTTGGTTTAACATATAGCGATATGCATCTAAGCTCCATTTCTTTGGGAAAAACGAATAACCATCGGCAAGTAACGATTGCTCACTTGTAAATGAAGCAATTACAATTAATAAGATTGGCAGCAACGTGATTACAGTCAGAATAGTAAGAAATATTGTTGCAATCCGTTGAAATTTCTTTTCATCTGTCATTTTCATTCTAATTCCTCCATCTAAAATAATGCGTTATCTTTGTCAACTTTACGTACGATTGCATTCGCTGTTACGACAAGGATAAAACCAATTAAGGACTGGTAAAGACCTGCTGCTGCTGACATACCCACATCATTTAATTCCATCAGACCATGATATACATAAGTATCAATTGTCTGTGTTACATTATATAAAGCACCTGAATTCATAGGCACCTGATAAAATAATCCAAAATCAGAGAAGAAAATTCTTCCGACTGCCATTAACGTCATAATTACTACCGTTGGTTTAATCATTGGTAACGTAATATGTCTGATTTGTTTTATTTTTGTTGCGCCATCAATCTGAGCTGCCTCATAGATACTCTTATCAATACCTGAAATACTTGCCATATAAATAATGGAGCTGTAACCAGCATTTTTCCACAAGTAGACAAGAATTAAAATCCATGGCCAGTATTTGCTTGTTGTATACCAAGCAACTGGTTCACCACCAAAGAATTTAATAAGGGTATTATTGATGAATCCTGTATCAGAATTCAAAAATGCAAAACCTATAAATCCGATTACTACCCAAGATAATAAGTTTGGAAGTAATAAAGAAGACTGGAAGAACTTAACCCTTGCTTTCTTACCTAATTCACACATTAATATCGCAATAAAGATTGCAAAGACTGTTCCTAGCACAATAAATGCAAGGTTATAAAGAATTGTATTTCTAGTGATTGTAAAAGCATCCTGGCTGAATAAATATTTAAAGTTCTTAAATCCACACCAGTCACTTTTAAAGATACCCTTTACAAAATCATAATCCTTGAATGCTAAGAAGATACCGAACATTGGAATATAGTTATTGATCAGTAAATACAAAATTCCTGGTAACGCTATGAGTAGTAAGGGACCGCTTTTCGCAGTCCCTCTATATTTCTTTTTCTTAACTGTTCTCATTACATCCACCTACTTATTATTCTTAATCCATTCATCAAGCTGTGTCTGTTTTGCTGCTAAGATCTTGTCATATCCTGCTGCATTTAATTTGTTGATGAATTCAGGAAGTGCTGTTGCTGGGTCAACGCTACCGCAGGATAAGCCTGGTAAATACTGATTAATTACATTGCTAACTGCTGTATATTCAGTCTTTACAGAACTAGAATCAAACAAGAAGCCCATTGCTGGAGATGTCTTTGCCTTTACGTTTTGTTCTTCTTCCCAAGCAAGAGATTCAAGATTGGTTCCAACCATAGGATACATTAAGAAGAAGTTACCTAATGTACCACAGCTTAACTGTGCAGTATATGGAACTGTTGCTGCGCTCTGTCCTTCTGGGTAAGCTACATAATCGTTATCCACTTTTACGTAATCTCTTCCTTCAATACCATAGATTAATAAGTTGATGATATCTTTATCTGTAAATGTAAGGTTTAAGAATTTTAATGCTGCTTCTGGTTTCTTAGAAGTAGAGGAAACCATCCAGCTAACTGCACAGATGGAATCGGTTGCAAGGTAAGCATCACCAATCTGAACAGCACCTAAATCTACATTACCACACTGTCCTTCTAAGGATGCTGCGGTATCTTCTGTAGGGTAGCTGTAAGATGCGATATAGCAAAAACTATTTCCAGATGACATAAGCTCTGTAGCTGTACTTGTAGTTGTTGCAGCATCTTTCATAATTAATCCATCATTGTACCAGCTTCTAGTTAAATCACAAAGTTTAGAGAACTCCTCCGTGCTGTATAAATCAGTAACATTCATATCGTCTCCGATTAATACACCTTTTGGAGAAAATAAATCATCAGTTAAGTAATCCACTTGTGCAATTGTTCTTCCCATACCGGAATCACCAGTCTGACAAGGGATTAATGGAGTCATGTTTGGATATGCTTCTTTTACCTGTTCTAATACTGGAGTTAAATCATAGATACTTTTTACAGTATTCATATCAATACTAAGTTCATCTGCAATATCCTGACGATAGATAATCATCGGAGTAAGAGCATATGGTTTATACGTTGGAATTGCATACTGTTTTCCATCTTTCTTACAAGCAGCTAAAAAGTTTTCCCCTAATAATTCCTTTGTCTCTGGAGCACAAGTATCCATAAGTGATGTCAAATCATATGCCATGTTACTGGATACAGCTACATTAAAATTACCTAAGGTCTGGAAACAATCGATTTGGTCTCCACCCTGTAAGCCAAGAGCAACATTGGATGTGTAATCCGCAATCGCGATTGGTAAAAGTTCAACCTCTACCCCTATTTTCTCACGAGTAATTTCATTAATCGCTTCTTCCACAGTATCAAGTACAGAAGCTTCTGGAATGTTATTAAAGGTTGCATACGAGTAAACAATCTTATCGTAGCTTTTGTTATCGCCTTTAGTTGTGCTACTATCTGCTTTATCTGAAGTTCCACTTTTCCCACAAGCAGTCAAGCCAAAGATCATCGATGTAACTAAGCATGCTGCTAATACTCTTTTTAATCTCATTGTTAAATCCTCCGTATGTTTTATTAACTAAAGTATATCAAAGCTGAAATTTCATTTCTTTTAAAAATAAGGCTTTTATTTTTGATTTTAAGGCTTGCACAAGAACATAGTTGTCATGAACAAAGAAAGGCAGTCGCTTATAGTGACTGCCTTTCCTGCATTTTATAATCTTTTGGAGTCTGTCCGGTAAACTTTTTAAACAAGGTGGAGAAATAAGAGAAGTTATCAAATCCAACCCTTTCCGCTACATCACCGATTGTTACCTCACCTGATAAAAGCAATTCCTTAGCCTTTTCAATTCGATATTCGTTGATGTAATCCTTTAAATTAACACCAGTCTTTTTCTTATACATTTTTGCTAGATACTCCGGTGTCAAAAAGAAGCTACTGGCAATCTCACAACGCCCAATATCTTCCGCATAGTGTTGATGAATATAATCATTAATTTTCCCAACCAGTGTTGCATTTTTAGCTATTTCATCTTCGTACTGATACGTTTTCTCTAATAAATAATTCACCCATCGAATCATATCAACCGTTGATTCTAGGGCATGTTCTTCAATCTTGATGGAACAATCATCATAAAACAGTTTTGTTGCTTGAATTCCATACTTCATTAAATCCGCATAAACCACTTGAATAATTTCCTGCTTCATCAAATAAAGCGTATGAACATTTAAGTGTTTGGAGGCTGCAAGCTCATCAAAAAGGTGTTTTAAGTAGTGCAGAATCTGTGCCTTTTGTTTATGTTCTACCATAGGAATCAGTTGGTCTAATTCAATGATTTGCAAATTATTATTAATTGCCGCCTCTGCATCCTCTTCTCCGAATACAGTACCAAAATGACTGATATTATAATCAAAGATTTTTTTTAATTTTTGCCACTTTGTATTAAATTCATCAAGCGTACATTCCGTACTCACACAGCAGGTTATGGTTCCCTTAAAGTAATTCTTACTAATTTCAATTAGTTTTTGACACTCTTCTTTTAATTGCTCGGATTCCAAGCAAATGGTAATGAAGTAGATTACCTCTCCATTCGTATATTTTACAACCGAATCATTCATTACCTTACCAGTTAACAATTCCATATGGAAACTTTCTAGTACAAACTCAAAGACATCCTTACCGTACTTCTCAATGTCAGACTCCATATTACTTAATCTTGTGCAGACTAAATAATATGGATGATCATATTCAATGTCTAGGTGTCTTCGCTTTATTTCCTCACAGATTCGATGTTTACCAATCAAATCACCATCTAATAAGGTTTTCCAAAAATTAAGCTTTACAAAGCGATGATTCTTTTCCATCCAAATTCCCAATTCACTAGACTTTTTTAATTCTCTCGCCTGTCTAATCTTCACAATTATTTTTTGTAACGTCAATTCCATGACTTCAATATCAAATGGTTTTGTCAAATAGGCTGCGGCATTATAACTGATTGCATGTGACGCATACTGAAAGCTTTCATGACAAGTTAAAAATAAGAACTCACATTCCTTGTTTTCCTCTCGCACCCAGCGTAAAAAATCAATTCCGGACTCTTGAGGCATTTCAATATCACTTATTACAATATCAATTGGTGTTTCATTGAATATCTGCTTTGCAGAGGATACATTTAATGCAATTCGAACTTCCTTCACACCAAGTTTTTCCCAATTCACAGAATCTCGAATAACTTCCAGTGTTGCGATATCATCGTCAACAATTAAAATGTTTATCATATGTCAATACCACCTCATCTTACTATATCATCTTTTCCTCGATCTCGTGTTCTGGCTGTTTCGGAATATAAATTCGATTCAAGCATCCATGAGGTTCTCGGTTTTCTAAAATCACTAGATTTTTTCGTTCATACATTAACTCCATCATTCGTCGAATGCTCCATAAGCCAATGCGATTTCCTTCCCCATCCTCTTTCTTTGATAATCCATTCATGTAAGAAAGAACGTCCTCTGGATAACCCTTGCCGTCATCTTCAATCTCAAGCAAGAGCATCTCTTCGTCCTGATAGGTTTCTTTGCTAACTTTAATCAATACTGTCAACATGGAATCCATCTGAACGGAATATTTATATTCATTTTCAATAAAAGTATGAATCAGCATCTGAGGTATTTTCCAATCTGCAAGTTCTTCTGGCAAATCAATTAAATAGAAAACACAACCAGGGTATTTCAATTCCTGCATCTCAAAGTAATTTTCGACATGTTTTATCTCATCTCGAATGGAAACGGTATGAAAACCTGCCCCAAACATATATCGGATGTTTTTTGATAATACATCAATATATTCCTTAATCTGAGTATTCTTCCCTTGACCGCTCAAACTCGAGATTGTCGTCAATGCATTTAGGAAAAAATGTGGTTTCAATTGAAGACGAATACTTCGTAATTGCATGTCCTGTAACTGAATGCACTCCTCATATGCCTGAATCTTTAATCCAATAATCTCTTCCACCATTTGATTGGTAGTCAATTGAGCTAGTTCAAACTCTTTTGAATGAAATTCTCCTTGCATTCGTTTCTCATAATCGCCATTTTTTATACATTCCATGGTATGAATCATAATTTTCATTGGCTGTATGATCTGAGTTTTCGTAAAGTATAAGAAAAAGAGCATAAATGCCACAGCCACTACAACCATAATTGCAACTACAATCATCCCCGTATGTGTCTGTTCTAAAATCCCATCTTTGACAGTATAACAATGCAGATATAGTTGCTCTGAGCCAATTGGATTACTCATTGTATAGTAGGATTTTTTATCAATCTCAGATATATTGGATAATTCCTGTATTTCCTCATTCTCATTTCCCCAGACCTTACCAATCTCTCCTGATGGATCGGTCAAAAAGATAAATCGGTTCGAATTCTCTTGTGTTTCTAGCGAGGATAAAAGTTGCTTTAATTGCGTAAAAAGCACAATGATACGACCATTGTATTTCACTGGCTTATACAGATAAACAAGACCATCCATCGTAACAAACTGCCAGGTCACATTCTCGATTGTTTCATCATTTAGCGCTCGGATTGCATATTCCCGTAATTGATTTTTTTGAGGATATCGGATAACCCCACTAATTGCATCAAGACAAATATCATGATCTTCCATATAGACAACCAAAGCATCTACTAGCTCATTTCCTGCCACAAGCTGTGTCATAAAATTATGTAATGTAATCGATGCTAATACTCGCTCGCTCTCATCCTCACTCTTAAGCTTTGCTAACTCTACCGTCTGAGCTGTAATTGTCTTAATAGCATCATCCATCTTCATAATACTATTACTGATTTCATTACTGTATATCTTAAGAAAGGCGTCGGTGGAATCCTTAATCTCTTTCTCTAGTATTTCATAAGAAGAGAATAGAAAAACTCCAAGGATGGTAAATAAGAGAACCATCATGATTAATAAAAATGCAAAAAGTTCTCGTATAAAAGATTTTTTCTTCATGAATCCTCCGTTCTAAAACCAAAGTAATTCAGATTGTTTCATCTTAAGGATGAAAAAGAGCTGTTGCACCATAACTACTCGCTTCCTTATGATGTAACAACTCTCTCCCTTTTTTTTAAGCAGAAACTAAAACTCAAATTTATCAGCAAAGTAAGCTTTCAAATCTTCAATCTTAATTCTTTCCTGCTGCATTGTATCACGATCACGTACTGTTACTGCACCATCAGTATCAGATTCAAAATCATAAGTGATACAGAATGGAGTACCGATTTCATCCTGTCTTCTATAACGTTTTCCGATATTTCCTCTGTCATCATATTCACAGTTATAAGTTTTAGAAAGTTCAGCATAAATCTTTTCTGCACCTTCTGCTAACTTCTTGGAAAGTGGAAGAACACCAATCTTAACTGGAGCTAATGCTGGGTGGAAATGAAGAACGGTACGAACATCTCCTTCACCGATTTCTTCTTCATCGTAAGCACCGCAAAGGAATGCTAACGTCACACGATCAGCACCTAAGGATGGCTCGATTACATAAGGAACATATCTCTTATTCTTTTCATCATCAAAGTAGCTTAAGTCTTCCTTGGATACGTTCTGATGCTGAGTTAAATCGTAGTCTGTACGATCTGCGATTCCCCATAATTCACCCCATCCAAATGGGAATAAGAATTCGATATCGGAAGTAGCCTTAGAATAGAAGGATAATTCTTCTTTTTCATGGTCACGTACACGCATTTCTTCTTCTTTCATACCAAGAGCTTTTAACCAGTTGATACAGTAGTTTTTCCAGTATTCAAACCATTCAAGATCGGTATCAGGCTCACAGAAGAACTCTAATTCCATCTGTTCGAATTCTCTTGTACGGAATGTAAAGTTACCTGGTGTGATTTCGTTACGGAAAGACTTACCGATCTGGCCGATACCAAATGGAATTTTCTTTCTAGATGTTCTCTGAACATTCTTAAAGTTAACGAAAATACCCTGTGCAGTTTCTGGACGAAGGTAAACTGTATTCTTAGCATCTTCTGTAACACCCTGGAATGTTTTAAACATTAAGTTAAACTGACGGATATCTGTGAAGTTATGTTTACCACATGTTGGACATGGGATATTCTTTTCTTCGATAAATGCAGACATTTCTTCGTTCGTCCAAGAATCTACTGCATGTTCAAATGTAAGATTATTCTCTGCTGCATAATCTTCAATTACTTTATCCGCTCTAAATCTTTCACGACATTCTTTACAATCCATTAATGGATCAGAGAAACTTCCAAGATGACCAGAAGCCACCCAAGTCTGTGGATTCATTAAGATTGCACAGTCAACACCAACGTTGTATGGGTTCTGCTGAATGAACTTGGACCACCAAGCTTTCTTTACGTTATTCTTAAGTTCAACACCAAGATTACCGTAATCCCAAGTATTAGCAAGACCTCCATAGATTTCGGAACCTGGATAAACAAACCCTCTTGCCTTCGCTAGAGCTACGATTTTTTCCATTGTTTTTTCCATTACAACCATCCTCACATTCTTTCTCTATTGAATTTATTATAGATCCTTGATTGGTCTATAGCATTCTACTCTAATTGTATTATTGTACCCTTAAATTATGGGTTTTTCAACCCTAATTTTATAAGATATCCAATAACTCCAACGATTTCATCTTATGGTCAATATGCTCAGCACGATAACGATCCATAATCCTTTTAAATTCATACAAAATATCATCCTGTACTGTAAAACTATACAATTTTTCCACTGGAGTCGATAAGATAAACTGCATCGTGTAAACTGTCGAACTTTTTAATCTCATAAGATCAGTAGCACTTCTTTTACAGCTAGAACATAGCATCCCACCACGCTCGATGCTGAATAATTCTAGATTTTCGGTCTCACCACACTTTACGCACTCAAATACCTGAGGTGCTTCTCCGCTTAATGCGATTGCCTTTAACTCGAAAATATACCGAACTAATTTAATTCCGATCCTTTCATTCATCAAAGCACGAAGTGACTGATAAAGGAGTTTCATAAGTTCAGTTTCATCATTACCTTCTCTTGTGATGTAATCAGTAAACTCACAGAAATAGAGTCCATAATATACCATACTGATATCATTACGTAACTCGCCAAAATAGTTTTTTATATTTACGGATTGTACATTATAGGAAGTTCTTCCCTCATATAACATGAATTCACCAAAGGTAAATGGCTGACTGCAAGCCAATAAGGCGCTATTTGGTCTCCTAGCGCCCTTTGCAAATGCCGTTATTTTCCCACGCTCACGTGTCAAAATTGTAAGACGTTTATCATAATCACCGATTGGCATTGTTGCCAAGACAATCCCCGTAACTATCACCGTCTGGCTCATTCTTTATCTCCTTCTTGCAATCAAGTCTTCTTTCACTTGTACAAGCTGTATACTTTAAATATTCTCTTACGTCACCCGTTTGTTCAAAACGTTCCCAAGATTCTTCTGAAATTGCCTTTTTTCGTTCTTTCATCATTCATGCCCCCTAAATGATTTTTGAGCTTTGTGTTATCTCATTCGTAGCTTATCTATCATCTATTAAGCATTCTATAATACTATTTTATGCAGCTTCATCCGAAAACTTAATAATCGGAATCCTCGCGGTAACCATAATTTTTTATTAAGAAGTCACTATCACGCCACTCCTTTTTCACCTTAACCCATAGTTGAAGGTAAACTTTGGTGTCTAGTAGATTTTCAATTTCTTTTCTTGCCTGCATGCCGATTTTTTTCAGCATAGCGCCTTGTTTTCCGATGATGATACCCTTATGAGAATCTCGTTCACAGATGATCGTAGCACTGATATCGATCATGCTTCCATTTGGACGTTCCTTCATCTGCTCAATAGAAACAGCAATACCATGAGGTATTTCATCACTTAATAAACAAAGGGCTTTCTCACGGATTAATTCTGATACAATCTGACGTTCTGGCTGATCTGTAATCGTATCTTCATCATAATACATAGGTCCTTCTGGTAAATACTTAAAGATTACGTCAACTAACTGTTGTTTATTTTCACCCTTAAGCGCAGAAACAGGCACGATTTCTGCATAATCCATGCATTTACGATATGCATCGATAAAAGTAAGAATTTCTTCTTTCTTTACCGTATCAATCTTATTGATGACAAGGATAACTGGTGTCTTGCATCTCTTTAACTTCTCAATGATCTCCTGTTCCCCTGCACCAATGAAGGTGGATGGCTCTACCAGCCACAAGATCACATCTACTTCATTCATCGTACGTTCCGCAACGCTGACCATAAACTGACCTAGCTTATTCTTTGCCTTATGGATACCAGGGGTATCTAAGAATATGATCTGACCTTGTTCTTCGGTTAATACGGTCTGAATTCGATTTCTTGTGGTTTGAGGTTTATCCGATGTAATTGCAATCTTTTGACCGATCAATTGGTTCATTAAAGTAGATTTACCTACATTTGGTCTCCCGATTAATGTTACAAACCCTGATTTTGTTTTTGTGTTATTCATACTTCCTCTTTCCTTGTGTTCATCAATTATTTAAAATAATGGTTTAATGCTGCCAAACATGGAGGCATCTTTATTTACCTTTTCTGCATTACCGATAACGCAGATCACATCTTCATCCATAACAGCTTTTACTAATGGAGCATACTTACGAATATCTTCCTGTGTTGTAGCTAAAATCTGATCACGATCACGCTGAATATTATCATAAGTCACACCGCTCATATAAGCGCTGAGAGAACGGCTTCCCTTCATCATCGGTGTTAATGGAGTATCTACGGCACTCATGGTACCAATGATATATTTTGTCATATCACGTTCACTTGCCTCAAAAGACTCTACATACTTATAGGCATCTTTATAAATCTGATCCGTTTCCGCAAGATTTGGATCACGGTAGGATACCATATAAGCAGAACCATCTAACCCACCAATCTGACACATACAGCCATAAGCTCCGCCTTTGACACGTACGTTATTCCAAAGATAATCATAACTCATGATCATCTTTAATACTTTGAGTGCTCCATTTGTTGTAAAGCCTTCTCTTACATAGTTACCACAACGAGCAACATACTGAACCTGACCTGCATAAGTGAATGCTTCGTTCTTTTTCTCTAATGGGAACTTAAAATCCGCAGGACAAATAACGTTCTCTACCAAACGATTTTCTGGAAGTTGATCACTGTCAAGCTTTCCTTTTAACTGACTAAATGCTTTCTCAAACGCAGAGAATCCATCCTCATCTGCTGTAATACTAACGAAACAGTTCTTACTTGTAAAGATGATATCTCTTAATTTTCTTAAATGCTCTACCAAACGGTCTTTTCTATCTTCAAAGTTCTTCTCTAACTCATCTAAGAACTGATAAGCACGGATTCCCTTGGTTAAATCTGAAAAATATCCGCTCTGTGTTATATAAGAAAATGCACGATCCACTGCCGCATTATGTCCAGCAGAATTTAACTTCATCTGAATTCTTGATTTTGTCTCACGGATGATCTCATAAAGTCTCTTCGTATCTTCGAATTTTGATTTTATAATCATCTCTGCCATAATATCAAAGGCTTTCCCGATATTCTCATATAAGACTTTAGTTCCAATAAACAGAACGGTCTGATACGTATCTGGATCAAGACGCTTATTGAAGATACTAATGTCAGAGTTCATACCACCCGTGTAGATATTCATCTCATTTGCTAGTTCAGAAAAAGTATGGTCCTCGGTATCGATATAACCGATCACCGTTGAAAACAAGTTAACGTATGAGATCAATTCCGTTGGCACCTTACTTAAATCAAACATGCACTTAATATAAGCAATTCCATTGGTAAATACATTATGATGGATAACTGGCACATTGTCGACATATTTTAAGTCGTTATATAATTTCGGAGCTTTCTTTTCGATATCTTCTCTGGAAAGCAACGGAATTTTTTCTAAATCTTCCTGAGCAGAAGGAGTCTCTTGATATTTCACAAGATTATGAGTTGCCTCAATGATTTCCTGCTTTTGTTCTTCGGTAAGACTTTCTTTGTAGGCCTGTAATTTTATTCGAAGTTCTTCTTCCTTCTTTGCATTTAAGCCTTTCTCTGGCTTTAACATAAGATAAGTAACATGAGTATTATCAATCAAGTACTTTTGAATCAATTGTTCATAATACCCCGTACCAATCTTTTCACGTAATTTACGGAATACTTCATTTCCATGCATATTCGTAAATGCCTTGGAATCATCATACAACCAGGTTCCCATCATATTTAAACCGAATAGTAATCCCTTAGGGAACTGACCATAATCAGCTTCACGATAACGGAACTCTAGTACATTAATCGCTGCAAGTAATGACTTCTCATTTAATCCATCCTTAACGAGTTTTGTTAGCGTATCTTTGATGATCTGTTTAAATCTATCTCGGTCGGAAACATTCGCATTCTTAGCTGTAATATTAAACGTTGGCTGTAACAGTTCATCATCATAACTGCTCAAGATATCTTTACCGATACCAGCCTCAATCAATGCTTGTTTTAGTGGAGCACCCGGAGCCGATAAGATCACGGCCTCTAATACTTGCATCGCATTGCGTTCTTCTACATCTGTATAGTCCCCAATCACTGCATTAAAGGTCAGATAGGTATTGTCTTCTTCTGATTCGTTTTCACTTAAAGAATAAGCAGAAACGATATCCACAGGCTGTTCAAATGCTTTTTGCATCGGAATTACAGAATCCACTTTTACTTCATCAAATTTAGAAAGATAATTGTCATCCAGCCAGTTCATTTTTTCTTCAATATCCATATTACCATAAAGGTAGATATAGCTATTGGCTGGGGAGTAATATTTTCTATGGAACTCCATATAATCTTCATAGGTCAGATCTGGGATAAATGCTGGATCTCCACCAGATTCTACTCCATAAGGGGTATCTGGGAATAAACTAGATTGAACTTCACGGTATAGCTGACTTTCAGGGGAAGAGAATGCTCCCTTCATCTCACTATACACAATACCATTGATTCCCAGATCACTATCTTTATCTTCTAATTCATAATGCCATCCCTCTTGCTGAAAGATTTCTTTATGAGAATAAATATTTGGATAAAATACAGCATCCATATAGACATGCATTAAGTTTTGGAAGTCCTTATCATTACAGCTTGCAATCGGATACATCGTTTTATCTGAATAAGTCATTGCATTTAAAAAGGTATTTAAAGATCCTTTTGCCAACTCAATAAATGGATCTTTGACCGGAAAGTTTCTGGAGCCACATAAAACCGTATGTTCAATAATATGTGCTACGCCTGTGCTATCCTTTGGCGGAGTACGAAATCCCACCATAAATACTTTATTGTCATCATCATTGGATACAATACATATTCTTGCTTTTGATTTTTTATGTCGAAATACTAGACCAACGCTTTTACAATCGTCTAACTTTTCTTCGTATTCTAACTGATATGCTGATAAATTCTTAAGTTCACTACTACTATTGATACATCGTGACATTGTAATTTCTCCTATTTCATAACATTCCTATAATCTATTGTTTCACTGCTTCCTTAATTTATTCCTATTGCCAATTATATCATATGAAACTTTGGTTGTCATATAAAAAACAAATTTACCAATCTGTCTATCTAACAAACTACTCATAGTAAATTTTGTATTGTTTTATGCATATCTTTACGCATAGATATTAAAATTCACCAAAAAAATTCTAGAAAACTGACTATAATGACAAAAAGAGTTATGATTATGCAATTTTTATCACGATAAATTGACAATTTATTAAAAATATGTTAAATTAATGAATAGATTATCATAGTGATAATTGTAACAATACATAGTTTCAGGAGGCACTTTATGAAAAAAGGTACAGTTAAATGGTTCAATGCTAAAAAAGGTTTTGGTTTCATTTCTGATGAAGAAGGAAACGACGTATTCGTACATTTCTCAGCATTAAACATGGAAGGTTTCAAAGTTCTTGAAGAAGGCGA
>JAQXNU010000206.1 GCA_029098165.1 Clostridiales bacterium | reverse complement strand
CACATTAGAATTTGGCTGCCTTTCCCTGTCTGTCGGACATAGCCAAATTCTAATGTGATTCCACGACTCTTCCCTCGTTATTCTTTTTTGCAGTTTTTTCACAGTCCTTTTTTTACTGCTTGACCAACATTTTAGTGATATTCAATTTCTTAAAAAATCTTTCCAGTCATTCTAATAGCAAGTAAGCTATTCCCGTAAAATCACTAGAATAAAAAAAATTACAGGTAAAAATCTTGTCCAAAGCTGTCAGCTCCGCTTAGACTTACCTGTAAAAATCGTAACTCTTTCAAAATTACATGTAATTTTTCAAATCATCTTTGATTTTTTCATAAAAAATACGTGTAAATTCCACTATTCTATAGTATTTACACGTAATCCTTGCTCCGAACACTAAAAATCGGATTTACATTTACTAAAAACCGCACTCCAAGAATACAAGAGAAGTGCCATTGAAACAATCAACCAATATTGTTTCAATGCCACTCTCATCAATTATCTTTATGAACTTCCTAAAAATCCATCATCTCATGCTCTCCTGTATACTCCTTCGTATACATAAGGGCACATACGAATGCCGTAAATGGTATTGTTAATAGGATAGCCAAACTTCCGATCAGCGCCTGTAACAAATCAACGATCACTACTTCTCGATTGATCAATTCAAAAAACGAAGAAGAGTATGTGATCAATAACAGGATACTAGATAGCGAACTACCGATATAGGCAAGTACTAGCGTATTTGACATCGTACCAATGACATCTCGTCCAATCGTCATACCACTGTGTAGCATTTCGGAAAATGGAATATCCTGCGCATGTCGCTTAATCTCTGTTAACGAGGAGGCAATATCCATTGCGATATCCATGATTGCACCTAATGCACCAATAATGATACATCCAAAGATAATCGCCTTCACATCAATCGGCTGTTTTCCTTGTAGCATCGTTAAATAATAAGATTCTTCATCAATCATTCCGGTAAGATGAATATTGGTTTCCATAATAGATAAATAAACAGGAAAAGATAAATGTGACCATCCAGATGATACAATATGCTTTTTTATTATTCATGTAAAGTTCTCATTTCTTTTGTATTATAAAGTGTGGAGTTCAAAATATGAATTTTGCCTTCCCCACTCATTCATAATTAGAAAAAGTACACAATACGCACTTTTTTATTGTTTGCTGTCTAATTTGATAAATAAGTTTTCTACAATTTCTTAACAAATTCAGATTTTAACTTCATTGTTCCGAAGCCATCAATCTTACAATCAATATTATGACCGTCAGAAGCTTCTGGAACTAAACGGATGTTCTTAACCTTTGTACCGATTTTAATGGAAGAAGAACTTCCCTTCACTTTAAGATCTTTGATTACAGTTACGCTGTCACCATCTGCTAAAACGTTTCCATTGGCATCTTTGATCACTTCTTCCTCAGTCTCCGCTGCAAGAGAGTTTTCGTTCCATTCATGAGCACATTCCGGGTACACAAACATAACGCCATCTTCATACGTATATTCCGAATTACAATTTGGGCAATTTGGTAATTTATCCATTTGTTTCACCTATTTCTATAGTTTTGCTTACAATCTTAATTGTAAAAGAAAGTTTAAGCAAATACTACAGGCTATTTATGGTAACTTACCATTCTACTTCTTTTCCCTACTCTTCTTATACTGTGCCTGATCTAAGATAAAATACTCATTCCCACCACAATAAGCTGCTGTTACCGTATGATTCTTCTTATCAACTTTTGTTTTGAGCAGAACAATCTCAAAATTTTTATAATATCCAATCACTAAATTGCTTTCCTTTGTTTTCCCTAGTTGCTTTTCATCATATTTTATGGTTAGTGTACCTTTTTTAAAGTTATCATCCACCATCAGATAAAGAGCTCCAAGACAACTTGGATCAATGATTTCCTTGGCTCAGCTTTCATGGTATTGACTGAAGTATCACAACCTGTAATTTCTTGTAACTGTTGCTCTTGGCATACTGTAATATAAGGTGCTTGATAATTCAGTTCTTCCTTCGCAGATGCTTGCACGGTATGTGTAAGCCCTGACTATAACATTGGTACTACTGCTAATATAATAACTAACCGTCTCATTACTTTTCTACCTCATACTTTGAATTTTGCTTAATGTCGATAGGTTAGAAGGCTTTCGCCTCCTTCTTTTAATGTCAGTTCATTATTATAAAGCTGTATGTATATCGTCATAATATCTTCATCTCCAAGGTGAACGTAAAGTTTGCCATCGCATATTTCATAAGGAGTTCTCTCCTCATACTCCCCATCTACTGTGATTAGTTCATCTTTCGTAAATTCTAATAACTGCTCGTCTTCCTCTCCATGATATAGCCATGAACCAATGATCTTCTGTTTTAAGGCCACACTATATTTTAGTCCCTTCTCGCAACTGCAACGATAAGCAGTAACCGTATTCAATTCAATCGTATCCTCATCTATGACTTGAATAACAAATTTATGGATCTGCGAATCTACATCATCATTACATTGTAAAATATAAAAGTCCGTATTCTCATAATTCGTGATTTCACAGTCCTCATATGTATTTCCGAACTGATCGATGAAATTTTCTTCCCCATATTCACAAACAAAACCTAACTCATTAATCCATGTGCCTGTGAAATAATCCGTAATTTGCACCTTATTCATTTCAGTGCTTTCCTCTGATTTTGGTTCGTATTTGTCATTACCCATGGATTCTGAAGTTAGTTCTGAATTCGTGCCGGTTTCTGTTCCATGCTGTACCTTAAAATCCTGCCATGTCTCAATACTCTGTGGTATTTCATTTTTCTCTTGTCTTACTGGATTATGATTCGCCTGATTGGTACTAATCGATTGTGATTCACAGCTAGTACAGAATAAAGCCAAGAACAAAAGTAGTAAAATTCGTCTTTTCATTTCCCCCTCCTATGACAAAACGCAAATGCTTGCTCTCTTATTCTTCCAACACTCCACCAAAAAAGTACTGTTTGATCAATCGTAACGTATTATACTCTCTCTGATTCCATCCATGTTCACCTTCCTTGTCTATGAGAGCCTGATTTTTTGCAATCGCATCATCTAGGGAATATAACACCTGATGAAATCCATATGTCTTTTCGTTTTCAGTATACTCACACTCGGACGGATTCAAGGAAACATCACAAAAATATAATCGACTAAATTGGTTCCAGATCATGGATTCGTGGGTGGAAAGCCTTTTCTCTTCGATTTCCCCAAACTCTCGAATCGAGCTTTCAATTACCTGATATCCCGTTTCTTCCTTCACTTCCCGTATCAGTGTTGTAATGTCACTTTCTCCGATTTCCTTACCTCCACCTGGTAATTTTAGCTCTCCAAATTCAGTCTCTACTAGAAGAAGTTTACCATCAATAAAGATGATTCCACGAACCGCAACTCTTTGTAATACTTTAAGACTCGGATCGTAATTCTTCCGATCCATGACTAATATTTTTTTCATATACTTAACCCCCAAAAAAGACTCTATCTCATTCTATGTTATTATACGTCCTCCTATCCGTTCTTTCTTTTCCTTTGAGCTTCTTACTTCTTTTCTTAATTATAGTACTTATTCAGTTAAAATACTATAGACAAACAAGTTACTATGGAATATTTTTGTAAATCAGGTATTACAATCCGGTTTCGATGATGATATATTATTGATTGACATTTTTGTCAGTCTATAAATTACATCTAAAGCTTTTAGGGAGGAACACATAAGAAAACAACACTCTATCTTAGGTACGATCACGTTTCTATTATTTTTATTGCACGGAGTCCTAATGTCACTTGTTTTATACGGAAGAATCCCTTATAATTCGAATTATAAAACAACAGGGATCTTTCTTGCTGTAGCAATAGGTTTTCATTTCGCAATCAGCATTATCTGGAATATAAAAGGACATGAAGCTGATTCGGAGAATCCTTTCCATAAAGGCAAAATCATAACTGGTTATGCGATCATCCTACTATTTATCTTCCATCTTAGTAATTATAAGAACATGAATCTGAGCGAATTTAGAGGAATCGTGTCCTTGTTCACAGAAATATTACTTATTGTAACCTGTACTTTACATACCAGATTTACCGTGGCAACTGCTACCCCATCCATGATGACCGCATTTACACTTATCGCTGTTGCACGATTTTTATGGCTGACTAAATTATGTTGAATGGTTTGAGACAATGGTGTTATCATAGTAAATGCGATTCGTATGCAAAGAATGGAGAGTACCGATATAATGGAATTTGTCGTTATAGCTAAGATGCTACATGAAATCCCAGCCATACCAAACAACAGAATTCCAGCATTCCTTTTTCCAAATCGTCTCACAAATGAAATCGATCTCATACCAAACAGAACAATGAGTGTCATTACAACATATGCCCAGCCAATCATAGCATCACTCATACCAGCACGAACGTACTATAATTGATTCAAAAAGACTGTAATCGTCTGATTGCACTCTCGGAAGAGTGCTATTGCAATTAAAAATAGGAATAACTCCTTCCTTTTTAAAATCTGCTTAAAAATCACAATGAATTCTCTAAATGGATGTTCATCCTTCTTTTCCGCAGGTCTCACTTCTTTTAGGAAAAATGTAAGTAACATAGCAATTCCATATGTAATAACTGTAGCAAATCCTGCTATTCGAAAATCACCATGCATAAATACATTATAGATGGCTGAAGCTATGATCAAACCATCGGTGCCAAGACCATCATAGATACTAAACACTTTATGTGCATCCTTTTTCTCACAAGACAGATACAGTATACTCTCACCAACTCCAGAATAACCGGAATTACAATAGATAATAGAATTCGCTCGAATAAAAGCATTCCAAATCCATCCGCCTTCCAAAAGATGATTTTCGAGATAACATATATGATACTGCAGAAAATCATAGCATTCTTATATCCGATTTTTTCTGCAAGGACTCCCCATAGCAGTTCTAATGCAATCGCAAGCACCATGGAAATACTTTCGATGATTGTAATCTGAAATACACTTATACCAATTGCCTGTAGATACAAAGTCGCAATTGCACCATAAAAAACCATTCCCTCCAACAGAGAAATGGCATACATTATCTTTATATTACTATTCGATTTCATTATGTCCCGTCCTTTCAAGTATGCAACTTAATGCATACAAATTTGAAAGGCCACATGCCCCTTAGAGCTTTGATCTAATCAGACAAACGCCTATCTTCTGATATATATCTTGATAAGTAATTCGAGTTATCCTAACTTTAACCTTAAGAGGCAACTCGATAACTTATCTTGTATACTATTTACGTAATTCTAAATTGGACGATACATAACTTATTCCTTCCGTTCTCATATTCTGGAACATATCATATCACGATATGTCAGTTAGTTCAATGTCCAGTTTCGACATTTTCTTAGGAGTACCGTGAATGTTCATTGATTCTTTGGCTTTTTTGATTGTGATAGTGTAAAAAATATAAGTATAGGAATTCTACACGTAAAAATCATTATGAAACTAGACATATCTGACTATGATTACATGTAAAAATTTTAAATTCATAGATTTTACCCTATTATTATAAAGGTTTAGATAGATTTCAATTGATATTGGATACAGGATTACGTATAATTTTTGAATATTCTCTGTTTTTACACGTAATCTTGCTCTTTCCACTGGGCCTATATCAACTTTTTTACCTGTAATTTTACCATAATCTTATTTATTACACGTAATCACTAATTTTATAATATGTACTTGCTAATTTATTACCCGTAAATGTCACCCAGTTTTCAATTTTCCCCGCACTCTAGCACCCATCCATTTAGTCCTGTTCTCATCATATCCGTACTCTCTGGTATGAAATCGTACTTTTTGGAATCTTCTGTCCGGCATGTAATATCGGCAAGGCATACAATAGATACAGATAACTTCAACCTCCCCCATTTTCCTCATTATACAAAATACAGTACCAATCCACTAAGGATCCACAAGACAGCATACTGACCTTTATTATAAGAATACACACGCCGTGCCCCATATTCATTAAACGGAAACGTCGGTATCATACGAAATACCGTCATAACAGAAGAATAATATGCCACACTTTCTGCATAGGCATTTCCAGAGAATCCTTCCTTCATCGCAACATACAACAACAGGATTCCAACCCACTCAATAATTGCTGAAACGCCTAATTCCGCTTTCTGTTTCTCAGATCCATCAAACTTCTGAGGATACCATTTACCAAACATCGGGAAAAAACCACCAAGTGCAGAGACAATCGCAGTCACATAACCACCGCCTGTAGATAACCGAAAATGGTATTGTCCTTTTTCCGAAAGACATATACTTGCTCCTAAGATTGAGCCAACGATCATCACAGTTCCTGCTCCAGCCAATGCTAGTGGCATTTGTTCTTTATATACCATGATTCCAAGCAAAAGAAATGCTAAATTGACTAGGAGATATAGAAAAAATTGAGAAATCCCGTCACACTTCTTTTTCGCATTGCTAAGGTAACAGTCCATCGCAGGTCCCCAACTTAGAACCGAGCGAAATAGCAGATACAACCATCCGGATGTTCCAAGTAAACGTTTTGCTTCCCCCATGGAACATCTTTGCATATTCTGACGTTCAAAAAGCATAAATGATCCTGGATTATCACCACGAACTAAGCTAATGACTTGCGTACAACCAAAACCATTTAATTCCCTCACAGCTGCAGTATAAAGTTTTGATCCAATACCTCGACCATGATATTTATCATTCACAAATGCATAATCGACATATCCAAGTACTCCATCTTTGTATTTATGAGTCGAATAAGTAATGCCTCCGACAATCTCCTCTCCACTAACAGCTACTATCGCTTGTTTAGGCTTTCCCATAAAGATTCCTTCCATGCTATGAAAGGTTTTAAGTCCAAGATTGTAGACAGCTTTAGCTTCTTGGGGTTCCATTTTCCGAATCACAATGTCCATATTTACCTCCATATAATTCACAGCAATATCTTCCATGTTCATACACATTTATTACCGACTAGATTCGATACGATGTAAAATTGATTGACAATTTTCAACATTAAAAGCCTAGAACGATAAAATTATGCTACTTCGTATGTTATGATTTTAATCAAGCACTATACTGCTTCCTTCATCGCAGATTTTCGCAATTTTACCATCCGTAATTAAATATCCTTCTCCACATAGCTTAGTTATACCATTTTCAATTAATAGGTAGCTGCCATCTACAAGGGCATAGAATCTTTTGCCCATACTATCCGGAAACGTAATATCTTCAATCACACGTTTTCCATCTAATATCTCATCCTTCATATACTGATAATGTGGTAATATCATATAGTTTGTAATGCCAAGACCATCGATAAATCTCTGATATTCCAAATCTTCGCTTTCTCCATCCAACTCTGGGTGTGAATAAACGATTTCCGCACAATTCATCGATCCAGCACTAATACCGATTAAGATACCATCAAACGTCTGGATATATTTTTTTAAGTCAATCTCCTGAAAAAATGCATTCTGCGTTGGTACATGTCCGCCAGCAAGAATCACGACATCATAATCCTTAATTCTCTGAACTACCTTCGTATCACGATGATCGCAGACATCGATACCCTGAATCGATAGCCCACTCATTGGCAAAGAATCCAGAAATACATTCATATAACTATCCGTAATCTTTGCTTTATCCGGATCCGAACAGATAAATAATACCTTTGAATCGGATTTCCAATGTCTTTGTAGACTACAAGCAAAATTATTTGATGGATCCAAACACGTTGGATATTTGTTTTCTCCTCTTATTATAATCCCTCCTGGGCTACTTGTTAAATAAGCGATCATAATTTTCTCCTTTACGTACAACCATCTTAAAGATTGTTTTCCTTAGTTTTGTTTCCATTTCCTATAACATGTTAGTAGATCTTCCAGCGAAATTCCATCAATCGTAACGTCTTCTAACTCGCACTGATCGATTTTCATCCCTTTTAGATTACAGTGTTGTATCTGTAACCCCTTAAAATCACAGTCTTTCATCGTACTCTCTTCCATCACGCACCGTTCAAAATGCACGCTCGTTTCATGATTATCGTCTATATTTAAATCATGCACATATACATTGGAAACGTTGCAATCTCTTAACTCTGCATCATTGATTCGGCTATCTCCGATGATAAGATTACACAAGTTTGTATTTGTAAAACGAGCTCCCTGTAAGCAAACATTCGCAAATACCGTATTCGACATATTCATATTCTCAAATCTGCTCTGACATAAGTTACTGGCATAGCAAAACATCCGGGTACATACTCTCAATTTGCACAAGTGCCACACTACCGATTCCTTTCCCTTGGAATTCCTGAAACAAATACAACAAATCCAACCGTCCATGCTCTCGTCCAGATATATCTACTCGAATAATTTCTGCCATCCGATCTTCATACATAATCTTATAATAGTTGCCATCTCACATCCGATATCGTTGCATATCTGCATAAGCATGTCCCGGAATAAAAAGTTTCTCTTCCTTCCATAAACTCACTCCCCTATTGAATTTCCAACTCTGATCCTATACCCCTCCTGAAGCGCCGCAAATGTTGCAACGACGCAAATAACGAATATACTGAATTTCAATTGAATCACAGAAATCGTCAATGGTAACAGAAACAACAATCCCCCAGTAACTTTATTCATGGTAGAATGAACTGCCACCAACGTCTTCTTTACTGCAAAGCCAGAAATGATATTGACGACTTTGATTACTACAATACAAACTGTCCATAGATACGCCCACATGGGAAAAGATAGCTTTGGAACCAATTTGATCAAACATGCGACAACAAAAACAAAATCTGCAATGGTATCCAGCTTAGAACCAAACTCACTGACCGTATTTGTTTTTCTCGCAACCGTTCCATCAATCATATCCGTAAATCCAGCAGTTATGTAGAAGGAATAAAACCACACAGAAAATGTCGGACAAAACAGCAATACGATACTACATACGATTCTGATACTGGTAATGATATTTGCCATGCGTTTCCCCCATCTCTACACTAACCTTTTATTCCAAACAACCATCTGCACACCCTAAACTTCCTAGTCACCAGATATAACCCATAAGATATCACAAATGATGCGACCATAATCACAAAGTACTGCGCATAAACCGAAACTTTCCAATCAGAAACTACCCAGTATGCCAGTACCACAATGACCGTCTGGTGAAACAGATACATTGGAAACTCTGCTTTAACGAAAAGCTTTGTAAACTTCCAGTTATGATCAAGAAAACGTTTGCCAAGCCCAATCATGGCTAAAACTCCAATCCAGCCTTGAATGTAATATAGGACTGCATTCCATATGGAATCCCATTCTCCATAAAGAAAATAGACACAGCGAGAAATAATCAACAATGCCCACAGAATTCCAAATGGTATACTGTACTTTTTCAAACGGTCGGTTACCGATTCCTCGCTCATGATAAAGTAACCGATCAAAAAGCAAAGCCCAAACTGAGCAAAGCTTTTATTACCTACGACCAATACCTTTTCCGACATTTCTACTACAATTCCAATCAGTAATAGAAAAGGAATACTGCATAATTTTGAATTCATTTTGAAATTCTTCTTTCTCGTCCGTAAAATCAGAGGCAATGTAACTATCGAGATCAGAAACAGATAGAATAAGAACCAGATATGACCTGGACTAAAGTGTCCATCACATCCCTGAAAGTCAGTAATTGTAAGGAATACTTTCAAGTGTTTTAGATAACTTCCGGTATAACCATTATGAAAGCAATCGGCTATGTAAGTCTGCAGTGGTACGATAAATATGAGACTGCTAACGGCTGGTATCAATAGTTTATGCTCTCGTTCCGCTAGATACTGATTTGCAGTTCGATTCGATAATGCGTACTTTGTAGACATACCAGCAAGGACAAATAGCCCCGTCATCCACCAAGAATAAGATGCAATGTTCACAAAAGTCAAATAATCGTTTGGAGTTCCATTTACATAAAAAATCTCGCCAAACGAGTTAAATACCATTGTTGTATGGAAAGGAAACAGCAAGAAAATGCATAGAATCCTTAAATTATCAATATAATATTTTCTCATGAATCAATCCTCCTAGTTTAAGCCCATCACATAAGTCTGATACAGATTGCACTAATTCACGTAACTTACTTCTTAATAAACTCCTCTTTCACTCCCACCAGTTCTTGATACGGAATTAGAACATAAAAACTTCCAAGGACATGTGGTGCGATTGTGTATTCATTGACAATTAACTCAAATCCTTTCTCATCAAAGAACCAGGTATTATCCTGCAAAATATTAGGAATATCATCTTCATAGCCTTCATAAAAAATCCGTGTGCCATATTCTTTTTCCCTCTGCTTACAGTATTCTACCACTCGATCATTAACTTTTGATTAAAAAGTATCAAGGTCGCTCGAGATATCTTCCAACGTCAATAATTCGCCAGTGCTTGTGTTAAATGTATAGCCACATTCCCAGTAAGTTGGATGTAGATATGTGTAATCACAATAAAAACTGCATTCAAAACTAATACAATTTTCATCGGCACGCTCAAGAGAGTAATTCATACCGATTTCGTATCCTCTCCATTCGCTCCTAATTTCCCGCTCCTTATATAACTCCTTGGCATCTGCCTTATACTCCTCCATTGTTGCTTGATTTTCTTCATATAGTTTTGCAAAGTAGTCATTAATCTTCTTACTTGCTGCCTCATTGTTTGCTATCGTAATCACTGGACGATTATAAGACAGCTCAATTAAGACAACATCAGAGTTTTCTTCATCCTTGATTATTTCATCGATCGATTCAAAAGTAACGGAAACATCGGAGTTTGTAGAATCACTTGTTTCCTGCATCCCATTTGCATTCTTCGTTGGTTCTTGCGTAGCCTCTTTTGATGGCGTAATTGTTGCTTCTTCGGTTGGAACAGTCGTTACTTCTTTCACTGGTACAGTCGTTGCTTCTTTCACTGGTACAGTCGTTGCTTCTTTGGTTGGAGAAACCGCAATACTATTGTCCTCTACACTTGTAGAAGTACTTTCATTCTTACTGCTACACCCAGCAAATAAAGAACTTCCAATAACTACAGTACTCATCAGCGTCGTCATTGTCCTTAATGTCTTTTTCTTCATAACATACTCCTTACTGTTTCTTTCGATAATATTGTGCAATATCTCTTATATTAAAATTCTTCATCGTCCTCCAATGGGTCACAAAATAGATAAAAATCGACGCTTCCCATATGCTTAGATAACAGTCTTTGAGATCAAACGTAAATAAATTCTTTATTTGGATATAATCAATGCTTCCACCGCCTAATTTATCGACAAAACTACATATCATCCCTGCCAGGATCATTGAGAAAAAGATTCTTCCGACCTTAGTCTCGCGAACACTAGTATTCCAATAATAATTATATAGCAACGGTACAAGTACGAATGCAGATATATTTAAGGTATAGAGAAAAATGGGATTGCGAGATAAGCTAAAAAAGTTTCCTGCCCAAGATAATTTCGTATTGCGAATCGGATGAAACGCAATTAAATCTGATATCAATGGAACGTTTGCTTCCATACAGTTTTGCAAAATCATGAACTTAATCAATTGATCGATCGCAACGAATAATACGATTCCAATAAAATTCTTCTTTAAATACTTCATAGTTACTCCTATTCTTAACGGATTCTCAAACAAAGTTCTTACACAATTTTAAATCGAACCCTTGTAATCTGAATCATCCCTTTCTACTATCCTACACTGCCAATGATATCATTTAAGGTAAATATGGCTCATTGATCATGGTTACCGCATTGTCTACCAAAGTTAACATCATAATATGCTGTGTCAAATCCTCTTCTAAGACTTCTTTCCCTACTTCTTTTTGAAAAGTATCCTCGTCACGGAGTACAATTGAAACTTCCTCGGAAAGCTGATAGGTTAGCACATTTTCTGGTTCCTCATAAAGATAGAATTTCGACGTCCATAGCTCGGATGAACCCACAATGAGTCCTTCTTCGATCATTTCCTGAAGCCTTCTTTTGTCTCTATCTTCCCAAGGATATAACCCTTCCACGATCTGTACCTCGATCGTATTGTCTTCCTTTGAATAATTTAAAATTCGAACATAAGGATTTTCATTTAACATCAATCCAACATACGTACCATATCCCGAATCAAACTTTGTAAGCGTCTGATCGTCATTGATCTGATAAGTCTCATAATAGTAGCTGATATCATTTAAGGTTTCTACACCGATCGACACAGTTACAAGCTTATTCTCCCACCCCATGTATTTTAAGATCAACTTTGCATTATCTTCACTGTAATCATCGACAATATGTTGAATTACATCCAAGGAACCCGTATAAATCTTAAAATTCTGCTCTCTGATTTCATGGCTACTATACTCCTTCAGTTCATATCCATCCAGATAGTAATAGTACGGTTTCCAAGTATGTCCACAAGCATAGCCATCTGCTTTCATGTAACACATATCGTATGTCGAATGGGTAACCGTCAGATTATTCCCGTTGATAGAGATTAATTCGCCGCCTAAACCGATTTGATGAAGTTGCTGATTCTCGTCCATCATTAACAAATAGGAAAGTGACTCCGATGGATAGCTAAGATCATATCGAAAATATGTCTTTCCTTCGATCTCGCCAGTTTTCAACATTCCATAATCGACATAGGAATTTGTCACTATCTGCGATTGAAAATGCTCTCCGACTACCCAGATATCACAGTAAAATTCACAGAACTCTCTCTTGGATTCTGGTGGTTGAAAGATCAAAACGAACATATCTCCAAATTCAAACTGATCAACTCGATATTTTGAATAAATTGGATGCAACTGGATGATTGAATCGATTTGTGAACCAAGCCATGGTGCTGCTTCGGTCGGTGTTGGCACAGGTGTTGTCGTTGGAGCAAACGTTGGAGTCGTGCTTGGGGCTTCTGTTATCGTTGGCATTGCCAACACAGTAGGTGTCACTACTTTTTCATCCACCTGTTTTGTTTTATGCTTACAGCAAGCCAAAGCCATGCTTACCATGACCAGCACAATCCACATCATCCATACTTTCCGCTTATGTACCATCGCAAAGCGCCCCCTTTACATCACTATTCGAAACCGTAAGTCTTCGCATATATGAACAACTTCTTCTTGTTATCCATTTTCACCTTACTATCATAGTTTCTAGTTATTTTACCATATTGTTCCACAGAATACCATACAATGTTACTACTCCATCTCAGAACGTTACTTGCTTTAGAACTTCTATCTTTCTTCTTTCAATGAATTAAACCACGCTCTCTGCATAAATACCTTCTTTCTCACTTGTCTACTTTCTTCTAAACTTCCAGAATCCAATAAATAATACTAATAATCCCCCCATAACAGTAAATACTCGACTGAGTCCGAACTGGTCTGCCATAACCCCTGCGGCTGGGAAACTTATGATCATGGCTATCGAAAAGAACATACTGTTCACTGAAATCAGCGTTGCTCTTTGCTCCGATGGAATCAGTTTATTTAAGGCATCAGACTGAACAGGATAAAGTACAGAGTTAGCAAAACTAGCTGCCATAAATACAGCAATTGAAACCGCCAGATTATTCCATCCATAACAGATATAAGCTACTGCAATCATTAACGCACCAACGTCGGCTATTTTGTTTCCAAATTGCTTGAAGATCTTCTCACTTAGTATCGCTCCAAGACAAGAAATGCCACCAATAAATAACTGTATGATACTGATTTCTATTTTATTTAATCCAAACTCTGAATAGTACTGCTGACTATAAAAGAACATTAAAGTATATGACGCAAATACAACCGCATAATATGTAATAATTCGTAGAATCCGTTTATCTCCTGTCAAAATCTGAAAACTTGTTCTAAGGTGTTTCGCAATAACTTGTGTCGGGGATAGGTTGACTTTGTCAGATGCTTGGTCGGTCATTTTCTGATTTACTCCATCAGCCATTAGTGGTTCCGCCATGAGAACAACTGGTACTAAGGCAAGCATAGCAATCACAACACAGGTAACATAACACCAGATATATGACTTTTCCGCAAGGATACCACCAATTAAAGTTGCCATTGCCTGAGACACTTCAACAATAACATTCAATCTTCCATAGACACGCATATACTCTTCCTCTTTGTTGAGACATTTCATACTGTCGTAAACTAACGCTTCCTCAGAACCTGAATTGAAATTGTTGCCCAACGCCTGAATGATAAAACTCAACCCAAAAAGCCAAAAGCTCTTTGAAAGCAGCATAATGATGCATGAGATAGCAATACATATTCTGCTCAGTACCATACTTTTCTTTCGACCGATTAGGTCAGCAACCGCCCCTGATGGAATTTCACAAATAATACTTGTTGCATGATAAAGTCCCTCTAGCAACCCAATTTGCATCAGATTTAATCCACAATACGCAAGATATAACACCCAGATAGAACTTTGCATATTTAAATTTGTAATAAAAGTATTAATATAATCTAGTCTTATATTTCGTTCTAATCGTCTATGGTTCATCGTCAATGACTCCTTTTCATTCTTATGTGTTATCTTTATTAAAATCGACATGAAAAAAAACAGCCTAATTACCTTTAAGGCAACTAAACTGTTTCCGAGATCACTGCTTATGTGCTACAATTCTATCAAAAAAGAGCGCAGTAATCCCGTAAAAAAAATTTTAGTGCTGTTTTTACTAATGCACTGCTATGATATGGTATATATCCTAATCCGTTCATGCTGCGTTCTCCTTTCCTTTAAATAATATATAAGTTTGTTTCTTATGTTTTTACTACTGCGGTATAAATTTCCACTTATTCTATCATTTGTCAATCTATAACGTGATTCATCTTATTGTGAACAATAAAGGGCTGTGAAAAAACAGGAAAAAAATGTTCATGAGAGGAGTAGAAACACATTAAAAATTTGGCTAAGACCGGCTGCAAGGGAAAGGCAGCCAAATTTTAATGTGTTTCTACTCCTCTCTCCTCATCTCTCGTCCTGTTTTTTCACAGCCCCCATTTTCCCTTATCTCTCTGTTCTTTTCTTAATTACCTTTAACCTTGTGAATTCTTCCAAGTCCTTCTGTTCAAGACTCTCTGCTATGCTCTTGGTCAACTTCAGATAATTCGGAATCGTAATGTTCTTTAGCGCATTCGCTCTCATCTGAGTTTTCTTGATGTTGATTGCCAGATGATATGCCGAGTTATCAATTGTTGCAAGTTGCATCGTCAAAGCCTTCACTTTGTTGAACTTATTGCAAGCTTCATCTAACGATACACGAGTATCATAAAATGCGTAAGAAGGTACATTCTGCTGATTTGCATCATAGGTAACCAAAGGTATCTCCGTGCCCATAATACTTCTCATCTTAATGTGGACCGATTTTTCCAAAGGCACTGCTTGAGCAAACTCTTCGACATGCTGAATTCCCATTTCAACATTTGCTTTCTCCAATGCCTGATAAGCTTCATTAAATGTCGAATTTAGCTCTTCCTGAATATTTTTTGAAGAATTGATCAAATCAAGCAGCTCATGAATTAAGATATTTCTCTTCTTATCCATCAGTTCATAGCCCTGCTGAGCTAATGCAAGAGCATTCTTTGCTAATATATAATTTCCTTTCGTAGGAAAGGTATTTTGATTCATAATCTCGACCTCCTTTTTAAGTAAAGGTCTATGGGTACATCTCTTACTTGCTATACCCTTCTATCCCTAATAATATTCCTCCAGCAACTTCGTATCGATACGATCCAATTCTTCCTTCGGCAGCATTCGAAGCAGCTTCCAACACAACGCCAATGTCTCATCCATCGAACGATTCTCTTCCTTCGACTGGCACAAGAATTCTTGTTCAAATGCTTTCCCAAACTTCAAATACTTCTGGTCCATTTGAGATAACTCTTCTTCTCCGATAACACTTGCTAAGCTTCGTGCCTCACCAACATGGGCATAACAACTAAATACCTGGTTAGCAACGTCTTTGTGATCTTTTCTTGTATAACCTTCGCCAATACCATCCTTCATCAGACGGCTAAGAGATGGCAACACATTGATTGGCGGATAGATGTTCTTTTGATGTAACTCACGATCCAGAACAATCTGACCTTCGGTGATATAACCGGTTAAGTCAGGGATTGGATGAGTAATATCATCGTTTGGCATCGTTAAGATTGGTACCTGAGTTACGGAACCTTTGCTACCCTTAACGATACCAGCACGTTCATAAATCGTAGCAAATTCACTGTATAAATAACCCGGGTAACCTTTTCTGGATGGAATCTCACCTTTTGCAGAAGAAACTTCACGAAGTGCTTCTGCATAAGAAGTCATATCTGTTAAGATAACAAGAACATGCATGTTCTCTTCAAATGCCAAATACTCCGCGGCTGTTAACGCAACCTTAGGAGTAATGATACGCTCAATAACTGGATCATTTGCTAAATTCAAGAACATAACAACGTGAGACATTGCTCCAGTCTCACGGAACTTACGACGGAAGAATTCCGCAACATCATACTTTACACCCATTGCAGCAAAAACGACGACGAAATTCTCATCGTTGTCAGCTCCAAGGGAGGACTGAGTAACAATCTGAGCGGCGAGTTCATCATGTGGTAAACCATTGCCCGAGAAGATTGGAAGCTTCTGTCCACGGATCAATGTCATCAGACCATCGATGGCAGAAATGCCCGTTTGGATGTAGTTACGTGGGTACTCACGCTCACATGGATTTAAAGGCTCCCCATTTACATTACGCTTAATATCAGAAACAATATCCCCAAGTCCATCGATTGGTTCTCCAACCCCGTTAAATTCACGACCTAACATATCTTTGGATAAGGCAATTTCCATTGGATGTCCGGTAAAACGAACGGATGTATTGGAAAGAGACAAATCGTTCGTTCCTTCAAACACCTGAACAACCGCACGATTTTCATAACATTCGACGACTCGACCTAATTTACGTTTTCCATTTTGATAGCGAATGTCAACGATTTCATCAAAGGAAGCATCAGAAACACCCTCCACAACAATAAATGGACCGCTGACTTTCGCTATTCCTCTATATTCTATTGCCATAGCTTAATTCCTTTCTTCCTATGCATTCGTCTCGATAAAATGATCATAAAATGCATCGATTTCTTTGCGATAAGTTTCAAATGGCTGATCATCATCATTTGGAGTGTCGTACTTCATGGCAATGATATGATCAAAGATGGAATGTTCACGGATATAAGACATTGGCATGTTCATCTTAACCAATGCTGCTGCCTTCTTATATAAATACAAAATTGTCTCCATCATCAAGAACTGCTTTCGAAGTGGAACATACGTATCCACCTTGTGGAACGCATTCTGCTGAATGAATCCAAGACGGATGACGCGAGCGATCTCTAAGGTCAGCTTCTGGTCATCTGGCAATACATCACTACCAATTAATTTTACAATTTCGTTTAATTTGCTTTCTTCCGTCAAGATTCGAAGAATTTCATTACGATCATTCATAAAATTTTCATCCACATTTTTGTTGTACCAGGTAGCCAAATCATCCACGTACTCGCTGTAACTAGTCAGCCACTGAATGGCTGGGAAATGTCTGGCATATGCAAGCGATTTATCCAACGCATAGAAACAACGGATGAAACGCTTTGTATTCTGAGTTACTGGCTCGGAGAAATCACCACCCTGAGGAGAAACTGCACCGATGATTGTGATGCTGCCTTCCTTCTGGCTCAAAGTGTTGACATGACCTGCTCGTTCATAGAACGAGGATAATTTACTAGCCAAATAAGCAGGGAATCCCTCCTCGGCAGGCATCTCCTCCAAACGTCCGGATAACTCTCGAAGTGCTTCTGCCCATCTAGATGTAGAGTCAGCCATGATTGCTACATGATAACCCATATCTCGATAATATTCTGCCAGTGTAACTCCCGTATAAATACTTGCTTCACGAGCAGCTACTGGCATATTGGAAGTATTGGCGATCAACACTGTACGATCCAGTAAAGGGTTCTGCGTTCTTGGATCGACTAATTTCTTAAAGTCCTCCAAAACTTCTGTCATTTCATTTCCACGTTCTCCGCATCCGATATAAATGACAATATCCGCATCGGACCATTTTGCAAGCTGATGTTGCGTCATTGTCTTGCCAGTACCAAATCCACCTGGTATTGCTGCAGTACCACCCTTTGCTAATGGAAATAGGGAATCAATGATACGCTGTCCCGTGATGAGTGGACGATTTGCATAACTACGACTTGCATATGGTCTTGGAACACGAATCGGCCATTTTTGAGCCATTGTAATCTTATGTTTCTCTCCATGCCTGTCTTCGACAACTGCAAGCGTATCCCAAATTTTATACTGTCCATTTTCGACAACGCTTACGACTTTTCCTGAGATGTCTGGTGGAATCATAACTTTATGTACGACAGCTCGACCTTCTGGGACTGTAGCGATGATCTGTCCTGCTTTTACGACATCATTTACAGAGATCATCATCGTGGTATCCCATAATTTTTCTTCGTCAAGAGACGTAACTGAAACACCACGGCCAATGTATTTTCCTGTCTTCTTGCCGATTTCACCAAGTGGACGCTCGATTCCATCAAAAATATTACTGATAATGCCCGGTCCGAGCGTAACTGCCATCGCACTGCCCGTACCATAGACGATATCGCCAGCCTTCAAACCAGTCGTATCCTCGTAAACTTCAACCGTTGTGAACTCAGTCGTAACTGAGATTACTTCGCCGACTAATTTTTCATTTCCGACATAAACCATCTCACCAACCATAAAGTCCATCTGGTCTTTAACGTAGATTACAGGACCATTTACGCCGGATATCTTACCTTGAATCATGCTCTCACCTCCGTCTCTTTTGTTAAATGAAACTGGAAGTTCTGCTTGCACTCTTCAAACTCATACTCAAAGGTATGGTCGATCACCATCTTCTTTTCCTCGAAAAATGCTTTGCAGCCACCCCAAAAATCCTTGTCACTCTTAATCACGTTGATATTGACTGGTAAGTTTTGTGCCATGACAAATTCATAGTCCTGAGGCATTACTTTCACATTACATTTAAGACCTTTTGCATCATCAACTATTGCTTTAATTTGATTTAAAAGCTTCTGCTGATAAGTATCCGTCTTACAAAACGCTTTCACCTGTGCTTTGACCTGCTCAAATAAATCATCTTTCAGTTGATCATTTTGTTCGTTATACTCATGACGTAACTCCAACGTCTTAAAGGAAACCTTCGAATTGTTCTCACGTAACAGATTCTCTTTGGTCGCCTTTAGCTTGCGGGTATAAGATTCATTTAACTGTTCTTCTAGTTCCTTGCTTTCTTTCGCAAGCTGCTCTTCATACTCTTTTACCATGGAGACATTTTGTGCAGTTGCCGATTCGATTGCCATCTGATAAAAATACTCTTGTTTTTCTTTTACTGTCATAATGGCGTCCTTTCTACAATAGACAACAATAACTGTCTATGATATCTATTTCCTTCTATAATTTTAATCCGATTGCCTGACTAACATAGTCCGACACGAATTCCTTACTTCTTCCTGTACCATGACGATCTGGAATCTCACAGATCAATGGAAATCTTCGGTGCAGCTTGACTTCTTTTATCATATCAGGAAACTGTTTTCCAAGTTTTTCTGTGATCAGGATGATTCCGATCTCAGGGTCCGAAAATGCATAATCCAATTGCTCTTTCAGATGCTTCATGGAATGAATGACAACACCATCGACTCCGGCCAGTCTCATGCCGGTCAGCGTATCAATGTTATCACTAATTAGATACATTTTCATTGTATCCCCTCCAATTTATGCGAATAAGATCAATAAGGAGATTAACAGACCATAGATAGCAACACCTTCTGCTAAAGCAACGAAGATCAATGCTTTACCCATGATAGATGAATCTTCACTTAAGGCACCCAAAGCAGCGGAAGCAGCACTTGCAACTGCAAGACCAGCACCGATGGAACCAATACCTGTCGATAATGCAGCTGCTAAGTACTTCCAACCATCGGTAGAACTTGCTGCACTCGCTGCTTCTGCTGTTCCTTCTGCTAATGCGGTTGTGCTTGGTGTTGCACCAAAGATAAAGATAGATGCTGTCACAACGATACTAAAGAACACAAAGATCTGTAATCCTAACACTGCTTTTGCATTCGTTTTGTTCTTTGCTTTTGTCTTTAATAAATAACCAAATGGTAAGATGAAATTTAATAATAAGGCTGCGATAATTGTTATACTAATTAACATAATCATTTCCTCCTAAATAAATTAATTCTTCGCTTTAAATTCTCGTCCAGCTCCAGAATAGAATCTTGAGAACATCTCATAATACTCCAGACGTAATACTTGAATACCTACGATCAAGCCTTCCAAACCTGCTACAAATAAGTTTCCTAGTATGATTACGATCATATTTGGATGACCACTGTTTGCACCTGCCAACAACAATACAACGGACATCATACCTGCATGGCTTAATGCAAACGCACCAACACGGACGAACGAAATGGTATTGGTCATATAACTAAGTAGCACTTCAACTAACTGGAATGCGTTTTCTACAATGAACATTCCTTTGCTTCCAGGAATGATCTGTTTCTTCTTCTCAATGAGGTTTGCTAAAGGCTCTTTAAAGAAGATAAGGAGCAATGGAATAACGATCATAATGATGACAAGTGCCATTGCTTTGATTGTATGACCAGTTGCCAATAAGACTGCTGTCCCGACCACTGTACCGTAAAATACTAGACCCGCAACACCATTGGTCTCAAAGAAGATTTTTTTCACATCCTTTTGACGAATACCATTGATGATGTTAATGATCATCGCGATTACGATTAGTGCGATACCAAAAGCAATGGCAGTGATCAATACGGTCAATGTATCTTTCATCGGGTTCGTCCAGATTGGTTCTATTATATCTTCAAATCCGAAGATCGAACCATACATAAAACCAAAGATAGTGGAACTGATACCAGCTAACGACATGATTGCACATAAATTCTGTTTCTTTAACTTATACAACAAGAATCCGCCAACAACTAAACACAATCCCTGACCGACATCGCCGTACATCATGCCGAATAAGAAGGAATACGTTAACGCAACGAAGATCGTCGGATCAAATTCGCCATACGATGGCAGTCCATACATTCTGATGAACATCTCAAATGGCTTAAAGATCTTTGGATTCTTTAATTTAGTAGGTGGAACTAACTTTGAGTTCTTTGTCGTATCTTCGACAAAACAGCTAACCAAAGAATCTTCTTTGATTACTTTCTGGAAGGCCTCGGTGTCCTTTTTCGTCATCCAGCCACAGAGAATGTAGTAAACTTCATGTTCTTCTTTCGTACAAGCAGCTAATTTACGAATACTTGCATTATCGTTGTATTCTTTTAAGATATCATATGCAACGATAAATCCTGCCGCATGTTTTCGAAGTACATCAACCATTTGCTCTTCATAGTTTAAAATCTCATTTTCCCAAGTCGTTATCTGTTGATCCATGTCATCAAGGATCTTTGCTGGGCAATCGGTATATTCTTCTGGAATCTTGATATCTTCAAAGTGTAAAGTAGAGAAAATCGCATCCGCCTTCATAAAATATGTACTTGGAGCAAAATAAACACCATACACATACCCTTTGATGTTTGCACACTCCATAAACAAAACGCTCATATCATCATAGACATATTTCATCATTTTCTCGTAATAATCGATGGCAATACGGCCAAACTGACATAATACAAATTTGTTTTCTTTTAACTTAGAAAGGGAAACATCAATATCTTTAAAAGGAAGCAAAGCTTTCTTCTTTTCCTTCATAGCTTCCATCTTTTCTAAGCGTTCCTTCTTTTGTGTATCCAAGTCTTCTAACAGCATGTGCATCTTTGCAAGATAATCGATGGATTCTGATATCGACATCTTCTTGTCTTCGACACTCATCGCCTTGACTTCGTTATTTATGTCATCTAACTGTTTTAACTGCTCGATCGTCTCCTGCGACTTCTGCAGGGTTTCACGAACATTATAAGTATCCACATAAGGAACGATATCATTTACGTCGCTAAGCTCCGTCATGGCGTTTTCAATATGAACCTCATAGGTCTTGAGATACTCTTTAATGACACGGTCTATGTCCTCTTTCGGACCCGTAATTTTAAGAAACTTCATCTTCTCTATCACGGTGAATTACCTCCTATGTCATATTTCAACAAAAGTGTAAGAAACTATACGCTGCGCACGATATCTGTGCTCTTTCATAATCTTATAAATGAATTTCTCCTATAAGATCAAATACTCTCGAATCTTTGCTCGATCCATACCGTAGCGAATTCCCTCGAGTATGGTCGTCAAATTGTCCAATTCTCTTTCTTTTTGAAATAGATAGCAGAAGATCGGTGCCATGCTCAGTGGATCCTGAGCCTTGCTATCGGTATACATCTTCACGGTTTTCTTATAGTATGCACGTTCCATATCCTCTTGCGTGATGTGTTCACCAGGAACCTTATACTCGGTCTCCTGTAACTTTGCTATAAAATCAGATACAGTTTCGGCTGCCATAAGCTCTTTTAACTGTTCTTTCTTTAATTTATAATTAACTGGTATTAAAATAGCGATCATCTTAGTACGATCAACCTGATAATACTTCTTGCATCGATAGATCATCATAATGTTCATAATGTCAATTTTCGTACCAATGCACTTTGTAAATGATTTATCTTGAGACTTATCCAACACCTTGTCTTTGAGTTTCCAAACTGTCTTATAATAATAACAGTTCAAATGCATCAATAGGTCAAATAATGTATAGTTTTTACTATTTACGATTGGCTGTAATACATTTTCGTAAGGTGTTCCCTTTAAATCCGCGATAAATTCGTCAATCGTCTTCGCTTCGACTAATTTTTCCATCGGTATGGCTATATGGTCATTTAAAACTCTGGCATAAGCCTTATAATCGATGTCAATCGTCTTACTATATAATCGTTCTAAGCATTCGCTAAGCATGCTGATCTCATAATGAAGATAAACAAGTGCCAACTGTTTTCTTTGTTTCCTATCTGCAAAACGATACAGCGACTCATAGCTCTCATATAAAGTTGCTTTTAAGGTCTTTTCAATCTGACCTCTATGTACAATATTCTCATTAAATGATTCAAAGTAAGAACGGTAAGCATCCGTATTCTTCAGATACAACACGTACTCTCTGACACTCCCAAGCGACATAAGTTCCTCGTAATCTTCTTCTTTAAAAAGCTTTCCCTGCTTTGCCTTGGATTTGGTAGTGATTCCGCTATATTTTCTTAAGCTTCCTGACATATCCTCACTCTCCAATCACTTGTTTCGTCAACTGACTCACTAACAGGTTCTTGTTATTCTCATAGTAAGAATTCAAGGCTTCTTTGTTGTGCTTGACCTGTTCTTCTAATGTTTGGATCTCTATTTCGGTTTTCTTGTCTAATTCACTTTGATACATGGAAACCTGCTTCTGATATTCCTCTCTTTTTCTTGCTTCGAGGTCTTCTCTCTTTTTGCTTTCTTCCTCCTTTAACCTTTGTTTTTGTGCCTTCGCAGAATCTAGTATTGCGACAGCCTTATCCTCCACCTCGGCAACTAGACCTAAAATGTTTTTCATTGAATCCCTTCTTTCCTAGAAATTCTGGGTGGTCAATAGAGAATTATTATGGAACACAAAAGTTATTCTCTATTTGAACATATCATATGCTTATCGACCCAAAAATACAATGTAAAAATTCACTAATTTTTATAAAATTTTCACAGTTTTTATGGCATTTTTATATTTATTCAACAAATTATTGAAGCCAACTTGCATCAATTCTATTTATTTTGCCATATTTGGGTTTGATTTGACAAGTTTCTACTCCATTAAATGTATCAGATTCAACGACGTAAGTAGAAGTATCTCGAATTAATTTTTCTCCACATAGAAACATCCCATGAAACAAGAAGATGGAGTCTAACCTTGCAATTAGACTCCATCTTCTTGTAGTAGCAACCATATATTAAATTAAGGCTCGCATCGTATCAATCCATGCATATGATACCATCTAGTTCCATCCGACTAAAAACACATATCATCTTCGTAAATTATTTCTCCAGTATTGGCATCCGTAATAATCTGCTGTCTTCTACTACGATCATTTTGATTATAAAGATAAGACAGATAAGCTAATTTCAAACTCTTACCATATTTATCTGGATAAATGATCAAAGAAGATATAATCTTTGTAGCTTCTGGATACAGAGTACGAATCCATTCACTTGTCTCCTTTTCCGATAACTTCGGAACAATTGTTTCAATATTCTTTACAAGTGCCTCACTTTGGATTAAACAAGATTCAATACCTAACTCATTTGCATTATAATCCATCGACGCTTTTACCGTATAACCAAGGACTTCGATATTTTTATAATACTGTTTATATAGATATGTCTTAACAGAACTAATCTCATTTTCCATTCCAAGCACTAATTCTGTTGCCGGATTATTTAGTCCTAATTGCCCTTTGATACTATCAATCTTAGCCATTACATCGTAGGAAGTATTTACAAGGGTATCATAAAAAGCACCATTAACAGAAATATCATTATTATTCTTTTTATTGATGCTAACTTGAAAAGTACCTGGTTCTACAACTGGTTCTAAATCCAAGAAAGCATCTTGTACATTTTCTTTGGCTTCTTTGCGATTTCCTGCTACCTCCATCGTAATCTCTTGAGCACTCTCCATCAAATTATCTCTTCCCATTGGAGCTACCAACGCAATGACTCCATCCGAAATCTCTAAGTTTCCTTTAAAGCTTGTAGAAGTATCCTCGTCATAGTGATTCTGAGATTCTCGAATTCCATTTAACTTCATGGATGGTACCTTAGCCAAATTAGTTTTTACAAATGATAATATCCCCTTCATACCTTTCATCCTTTCCTGACTGATCAATGATATAGCCTACAAGAAACACAATAACTACACTTATTCGATAAAAAGCAACATTACTGAATAAAAAAAACTGCAAAGTAAATTAAACTTTGCAGCCGAACGGTCATAAAAACATATAATCTTATGTTTTCTTAGACTTCAAGCTTTGCGTCCTTACATTTCTGTAAGTTTGCCCACTTTCTATTCAGTTTCAACAGTTTCTTCTATTAATTTCATCCCCGCAGAATCCATCAATTTTCTCGTTTTGTACTGTTTCACCTATGTACGTAGCTTTGTATTCTCTTATAAACGTAAAAAAAGCTACAAAGTTATAAAACACTTTGCAGCTGAACGATCATAAAAACAGATATTTCTGTTTTGTTAGACTTCGAGCTTTGCGTCCTCACATTTCTGTAAGTTTGCTCAACCTATTCACGATATGTAATATTATAAATCATTATGTTTATAATTGTCAAGGTATATTTGTCAATTTCAGCAAAATATTTGTTAAGCATGAAGAATCATATATCTCGATTATCCATCTAAAAAGCAAATAAAGCCCACTGATTCGCCTATTTTTGAGTCTTTTGTAGGAAAATTTACAACATTATATAACGTAAAATCTCATTAAATGGCATTACTATACACAAGACATGTTATCCAAATTATTAAATTTTATTTTTGTGAAGTCAGATTCCTACTCTGCAACCTTTTCAATCACCAGAATCAGCGTACTGTCTGGAAGTTGTACATTTTTGCCTTCTTCATCCATAAAATCAACCTTTGGTAATAGATTTTCTGCATACCCTTCCTGTAAATAGTGTTTTATTTCTACAATACGGATTTTCTCACCAAAGAGCTCCTTGAATAATTCAACGTATTCTGTCGGTGTATAGTAGCCAAACTGCTCTTCGATTTCATGAGAATAGCTATCTTTTCCCCAAGTATACGTATATAGAAATTCCATTGCATCGTTTACCTTCATACTTACTAGATCTTTCGCAAGCTCCGTATAACGTACTTCTCTTCCCTTAAAATCGTGGCAGTAATCATCTAAGATTTGACGATCCTCAACATTCTTAAAACGAATCTGACGAACCATATCCTTCGGTTCGGTCATTACGCCATCTCGGATACAGATTCTTCCACCAACATTTAAGACTTCAAACATACTTCGAAATGCAGTCTTTAATGTTTCATAATTGTATCTCTTCCCATCAAATTCGATATAGCTGAATAATTCATGAACAATTGAAGACAGAATGATCGTATCGACTGGATCTTTTCCGAATAGTTCCTTAAGATTTAACGCATTTCCCTGATATACTTCCCATTTCTTATGTTCTCGGTTCTTCTTATGCGTCAATTCTTCGATTACATTTTCTGAAATATCGATTCCTAGAATCTGTTTGTCTGGATATCTCTCTTCTAAACGATCCATTAAAGCACCACCACCAGGACCGATATCCACAATTCGCTCTCCTGCCACATAATTTAACAGGATTTCCTTAAAGCCAATGGACTGATTCATCTGTTCGAGATAATGGTCTTCATTATTAAATCGGTCATACGCATCTCTACGTAACCCAAATAAATCATATAACATAATGATGGCCTTATCGTAAATCGACCCTTGTCCTTCAGATGCCATACAAAATTCAATCAAAGCTTCTGCCATTTTTGAAAATACGAAGCAAATTCTTGCAATATCATCTTCAATTACAACTTTAATCTCCAGATGCTCATTGGAAAGTTGCAGATTGTTCTCATGATTCTTTTTCAGTAACTGTTCCATCGGAATCGAGTCAAGTAAATGCTCTATAATTCTAGCTTTATAGACGTTAACTCTCTTTTTCCCTTGATAATCATAATAAATCGTATTCATAACATCAATAAATGAAATGTCCTTCACCTTGGAATTTTCCTGAATATCTGCGATAATTAACAGTTTTAGAAGATGTTCTAAACGATAGGAGCTGGTGGCTGCTTCCACATACCATAGATTATTTTGGTCAAGGATAGCAATCATCTTAGCCTTTAACTCTGGATGGGCTTTGGTTAACTGATTCCATTCCTTTGTGAAATCTTCTCCATTAGCAATTGCTTTTGAACGAAGCCCCTTCAATCGAACTTCTGGCTCCATCTCCTTGAATTTTCCCTGAAGGATCAACTCGATTTTCTCCTCAAGCTTAGGTTGAATCCTCTGATATAGCGTTTCTGATATTGCCTCAATGATGCACTGATTTAAGGCTTGTAATACATGTTTCATATTAAAATCAATATTATGCTTCTTAACATACTCATAAATAGTGACATTCTCATGCATCTTAGATTCTCCACGAATAATCTGTCCAAGATAGCCATGGGTACGAATTAACGTGCAGATCAACTCTTCCTTGTTACCATTTGCATATTCTTTGTAAATCTGTGCCGAACCGAGGTTATGTATTCTTAGATTGTATCCCTTTTTTCTCCACTGAGATCGCGTTGCTCGGTTTCCACACTTCGCCACTTCCGACCAGCTTAAGACTTGTTCCACAATCTTGTATTCTCTTGGAGTCAGTGTGATCTTGATTTTCTCTAAAACCTGCAACGTCTTCTTTACATAATCGAAAACTGCATTTTTCGTTCTCGCTCCCACACGATCAAAGTTATCCATATTTAAGTTTTCGGTTGAATCATTTAAAAATAAAAACTTCAGCCAAGGTTCTGACTTTAAGACACTAAGATTTCCTTGTTCTACCTCATGAATTAAATGTAATGCACTCATATTTATACTCCTACCATTAAGATTTCTATATAGCCAATTCGTATGTACGATCACATACAATATTAATCTATAAAACGTTCCAATACTATTTTAGTACATGTAAAACTTGTTGTCAAAAATTGATCTACATCTTATAGGAGTATATGAATGAGATACAAAAGGGCTGTTGCCAATTGCAACAGTCCTTTTAAATTACCTATTTAGTTTGCTCCGTTCCACATCTTATACTCTTGCTTAGGATTAATGCCCTTAAGTTCAAATAACTGACTAACAGTTACAAATGCATAACCACGGTCTTTTAATCCCTGAATAATCGTACTTAATGCTTCTACTGTCTGATTATTACCTGCAAAGTCATGTAACAAAATGATATCTCCATCTTTTACGTTGTTTAAAACGGTCTGTGATCTTTGCCATGCGGAAGTTGAATTCTCCCAGTCATTACAAGTCATTCCACAGATAAATGGAAGATCGATTGCCTGATACATTGTATTGCTTGTAGAAATATAAGGTGGACGGAAGAACTTTGGATATACTCCAACCATCTGATAAATCTTATTGCTTGTATTTTGAATTTCCTGCTGACACTGCTGATAATTCATGTTACCCATATCACTATGGCTCCAAGAATGATTGTTAAGCTCACAGCCTAAAGCCAACTGACGTTGCATTACAGATTTAACGCTATCGTTGATGTTCTGACCAATCAAGAAGAAGGAAGCAACAACGCCTTCACGCTCTAAGATATCAAGAATCTGAGGGGTCGTCTGTGTATTAGGGCCATCATCAAATGTGATAGCAACTAACTTCTTGCCTGTATAGTCAGGGGTATCTGTTTGAGCAGAACCAGATTTTGAGAAAGTAAACCAATCAACATTAACTGCACCTGAGAATACAAGAACTAAATCTTTTACTCCAGTGATATTGCTAACATTTGTAGACATCTCTCTATAAGTATCCCAGCTTCCTGTGGAACCAACGGATAACGTACCTAATAATGTGCCATTTACACTGTTTGCATGAATTTCTATACTTGTAGAATTTTCTGTTGCAACTCTTGCTTTAAAGGATGCTACGCCATCTCCAAAGTCAACATTCTTAAATGTGATTGCATTACCATTTTCAATGTAACCGATAGCGCTTCCACCCTCACTTAAATTAAATGTTTCGATATTGGATGCATTGTTGCTGTCATAATCTTCTGCCTGAATCTTATCAGTCGCACTGATATTACCGGATGGTATACCAGTTGGTGTTGGAGTTGGATCATCATCAGGATCTGGATCATTCGTACCGACCTCGCCAACTGAGAAACCAGAATCAGTATAAGCTTTTAATACAGAATTATAGGACTGTTTTGGCTGGTTCAAACCGCTAAATAACAATGGATTCTGACTTGCTCTCCAAGAGATGCTGTCATACATACCCCAAACAGTGATACCAGTGATGTTGCCACCCGCTTTTACACAATCTAAGATACCTTTAAAGATATCATAGCAATAGCTTGCCTGTGTGGATTCATTGTTGTTTGTAGCATCAAATTCTGTGATCTGAACTTCAAATCCATTATTTAAGAAGGTCTGAATTGTTGACTTAAAGCTTGCTGCACTTGGGAAACTTGTATCCAAATGTGCCTGCATACCAACACCATCACAATTCTTGCCATTCTGATTGATGTATTTTACTAAGTTAACGATATCGTTCGTTACTTCATAAGTATTGTAATCGTTGTAGAAAAGCTTAACGCTATTTCTCTTGCCAAGAGCTTTTAAAGCGTCGGATGCATACTGGAATGCATTCTTAACGAAAGATGCATTCTTAGCATTGCCATAAACACCAGCCCAGCCAGAGTTTTGAGCGTGAAGATGCTCATTTACAACATCCCATGCATAAACACAATCACCATACTGATTGTTATATACATGATTGATCATGGACTTAACATAGAATTCCTCACGAGCATCCATAACCTGTGTACTTACGAAGCCATAGCTGCCATTAAAATTACTTCTAAAGAACCAACCTGGTGTCTGGCTATGCCATACCAAAGTATGAGCTCTCATCTTAAGACCATTCTGAGAGCAGATTCTCATAACATTATCAACCGTACTAAAGTTCAATCTTGGAACCATAGAATCCTGCCAGTTGCTTGGGATATAGTAACCAAGGTTTCTTGCTTCCTGAACGGAAATTAAGCTTGGATTTGATCCTAAGATAGCATCTGGTTTCATCTCATTTTCTAGAGTGATGCTGTTGTACTGCTGTTTTAATGCATTTAATCTGTTGGAATCCTGTAACTCGTTATAATTGATACAGGTACCCATATTACCTAATAAACTACCATAAGTATTTAACAAGGTTGCATTCTGAGTGTTGCCACTTCCACCACCCGAAGCTTTCTTTGTACTGAATTTAAAGGAATCTACATTAACAGCTCCCGAGAAAACAAGAGTAATATCTTTTACACCTGTTGTCTTAGAGATACTAGCTGAAACGTTGGAATACGTATCCCAGCTACCTGTAGAACCTACATTGATTGTTCCAAGTAAAGTACCATTCGATCCGCCTGCGCGTACCTGGATGGAAGTATCCTGCTCAGTTGCTACTGTTGCAGTAATCGATAATGCACCAGTATCACCAAAGTTTACATTCTTATAAGTTGTTGAGTAACCATTCTCGATGTAACCGATTGCACTTCCACCATTGCTTAAATTGAATGTTTCCATATTGGAACCACTCTTGCTGTCATAATTTTCAGCCTGAATGTTAGAGTATGCATCCTGTGTATTAGGAACTGGTGTTGCGGTTGGACGTGGAGTAGGTGTTGCCGTTGGGTTTGGACCAGTTGTTGGAACTGGTGTTGCCGTTGGAGCAACACTGGAACCTTTAAATACGAAGGAATCCACGTTAACTGGACCTGAGAATACAAGAGTGATATCCGTTACACCTGTAACATTACTGATACTTTGTGTTACGTTCTGGTAGGAATCCCAGCTGTTCGTATTAGGAACGGAGATTGTACCAAGTAAAGTACCATATTGTCCGCCTGCTCTTACTTGAATTGTTGTATTACTCATCTGAGATGCAACTTTTGCTGTTACAGAAGCTGCCCCATTGCTAAAATCAACATTCTTAAATGTGATTGCATTACCATTCTCAATATAACCAATAGCGCTTCCGCCCTGGCTTAAATTGAACGTCTGAATATTCGTAGCATTGCTACTATCATAATCTTCTGCCTGAATCGTTGAATATGCGCTTCGATCGCCACTAGGCGTAGAAGTAGGTTCTGGACCAGTAGTAGGCTGAACTTGACCATTGCCACTAAAAACGAAATTGTCAACATTCACAGGACCAGAGAATACTAAAACGATGTCTTTTTTGCCTGAAATGTTACTGATTGTTGTTGACATTTCTTTATAAGAATCCCAGCTGCCTGTAGATCCAACTGATAACGTTCCAAGCAATGTTCCCGTTGCACTGCCAGAACGAATCTGAATTGTAGTATCCTGCTCGGTTGCTACCGTTGCAGTAAATTTGTTTGCCCCATTACCAAAATCGATCTGTTTGTAAGTAGTGGTGTTACCATTCTCTATGTAACCAATACCCTTACCACTGCCTGAAGTTCCGATTTCCTCGATTGTTGAAGAATTTGCACTGTTATATTCTTCAGCTTCAATCGTAGTAAATGCACTTCTGGTGTCAGGTGCTGGATTTGGGTTAGAAGTTGGATTTGGACTAGTACCAACATAAATGTTATTCTTTGTTACATTGGCACTACCACTGCTCTGATAACCTTCCACGGTAAGAGCGACTTCGTACATCTTACCCATACGCATGCCTCTAGCTTCCCACTGTTTAAAGTGTTCGCTAACGTTGATCGTACCGCTGGTTCTCTTGTTTTGACGTACACTCCAGTACTGCTGGAATGTTGTGTTACCATCGATGGATGGCTGGTTAACACGTGTTGTTTCATAGATATCATAAGTAGCGCCATCTACTGTGATTGTTCCTTTGGAATTCGATCCCGGTGGACGCCAGCTGCCCCAGCTTTCCACGATGTAATACTCAACAAGTGGCTCTCTTGTCCATCCGTAAATACACAGATAGGAATTACCAGATGGATTGTAATTACAAGAGTATTCGCAGGATATACCACCTAACTGCTGATACGTCTTGTCTGAATTGTACTTCTTTCCTTTTCGGAAAAGTGCATTGCCGATATTACTCCACTGACAACTAAAGGTACCGCCATCATTCAAGGTCATACTCGTAGTTCCATAATCTTTCCAGAGCTCATAGTTGTAACCTCCATGCGTTCCCGTGTCATTGTCGTAAATCGTTTGCGCGGCCAGTGCTGTAGTGCCAGGCATAACACTAACGGTTACTATACTCATCAGTATAGCTAACCACAGCCTTAGTTTACGCTTCATTCGTTTTACCTCCTTTTTTGCTACCCTTTTTATGCTAAATTTATTTAGCACCATAGTTACCATGATCAGGTCATTTACACCATAATCACATTGAATGTATGGTTGTAAAATGACTCTGACATGCTTTTGCTGCATACATCACTTCCTTATGTTCCATAGTGTCACCGTGAATGACGAAAACATAGAAAGGTTGCTGCATGCTACATAAATAACAGGTTATAAAATCTGTGGGTATTTTCAAGTGAACTAGAACCTCGACTTTCTTAATTTAAATCGTAGGTTGATAGAAAGCTTTTGTTGATCCGTACTATTACTTAATCTCTTGGGGTGATGTGTCTATACAAGATTGAGGAATGTTAATACTTTCCTCTAAGTTTGTATCTGATTTATATCCCTCTTCAAAACAGTAAGCTCAATATACAAGAAAACTCTCAAAAATGTTTCCTTGTTCTGAATTAAAATACGTAAAAACATGAAATTAGATTAGTCGTTAACTAGAATATATGAAAATAAATTGGAGTATGATTAAAAATAAGATCTCATCGATTAAGAACTATGTATTTTAAAATTAGTTTATTAATTGAATTAATTTGGCCTAATAAAATATGGAATTTATTAGTGCATCTATACAATATCACAAATTGCAAAATCAATCAAGTGGATTTTTCATTTATTAAAGTTTAAATTTTGACTTACTATAATTAATTTTTCTTTTATCTATTTGTGAGTTTTTTTATAACCATTCTCGATAAATAAATAATTGTTATTGAAATATCAAGCTTTTTTTGTTGGATAATGTATAAAAAGAGAGCATTCCATGTTTTTTGACATCATGAAATACCCTTTGATCATCTTCATTTTCTTAAAAGATTAATCCTTGCCTGTTCCTCAAATTCATCTGTTTTCCTTTAATTTTGCAACAATAAACTTAAGATTGTCTCCTTTTTTGCCTGTAAAGAACCTTGAACCATAGCAGAACTTCCACCCCCTCGGGCGGCTAAGCTGCTTTTCATTAGTTCCATCGCTGGTTTTACATCCATACTTGCGCTTCCAAGAATAAATTGATAGCCATTATGATCATTTCCTGTAAAAACAGCACAGATTCCCGCATGCTTCTTTGTTAATTCATTAACTGCACTTCTCATCACGTTGGCATCAATTCCGTCTTCAAACAAAATCACATCCTCCTGAGTTTCTGGAATAGTAGAAATCGTTTCCTGTAAATGACGTTTCTTCACTTCAGTTAGCTCATATTTGAGATTCTGGTTCGCTGTTTTCAGCTTTTGAATAGTTTCTGGCAACGCTTCATGATTTGTGGAGAGCAGATTCGTAAGCTCAGATAATAATGCATTTCTCTTTCGGAATTCCTCTAACGCACGGAATCCACATAAGATACTTAATCGAACTCCTCCTTTCCAGTTCTGAACGGACATCACTTTTAACATTCCAATCTCACCGGTACTCTTCACATGAGGTGCACAGCATGCACAGACATCCGCGCCAGGAATCGTAACGATACGAACCTGTCCTTCGATTTCTATCTTGCTACGATAATTCATCGTACTTAATTCTTCCTTGGTTGGATACGTAACAATCACAGGCACATTGCTCTGGATCACTTCATTTACTCTACGCTCAATTTCCTCAATCTGAGCTATGGTCAACACCCCACTAAAATCCATCGTAACAGTTTGATTACTTAGATGAAAACCAACATTATCATATCCATATGTTTGGTGTACCAGTCCTGAGAAGATATGTTCTCCCGAATGCTGTTGCATATTGTTAAAGCGATGCTTCCAGTCAATCTTGCCATGAACAGGTGCTCCAACGGTTAAAGGCTCCTTCATAGTATGCAGGATGATTCCCTTTTTGATTTGTACATCGAGCACTTCTTTTCCGTGAATGACACCCTGATCCGGCGACTGTCCACCTTCTTCTGGGAAAAATAACGTCTGATCTAAGATCACTTCATATACCGTTGTATCCTTTCCCGTTTTTTCCTCACATGCGACAACTACAGCATCAAACTCAACTGCATAGCTATCGTTATCATATAGTTTTTTTGTCTGATTCATGATTTGTAATCTCCTTATAAGAAATAGACCAGTCTGTCTATGATTTTGCCACATAATTAAACGAATATACGAATACAAGATTGCACTGAAACATTTAATATAATGTTTTTAAAATCGAACAATAATGTATCTTTGCTTTTATTTAGTCATATTATAAGTTCTTATGGAGATAAATGCAAGTTGCCTAATCACTCCTCACGTAGTCTTTTTGATTTCTTTTTGCTTTTTTCATTATCATTTGTCTTCATTTTTTCTTTTTGATTTATTCTTCCAATCTTAGCTTCAAATCTTAAATTGCTCTACCTATCAAACACTTTGGATTATATTTTGATCATTTCTATCTCCCATGCCCAATTTAGTTTACATAATATGTATTTTTCATTCCTTTTAGGCACTAATCATAAAAAATAGCTCAACATACCCACGAATTTAACCAATCCGTGGGTATGTTGAGCCTATGAATCCTATTCACGCCCAAATCAAAAGTAATATTAAAAAAAATGTGTCTCTTATTGGGTAATTTCCATAGAAAACCTTTGTTTACACCCAAATTCCACATCACAGCTAATTCTATCACTAATCTATTCCCGAATTGACACTCTCTCGCTGTTACTACCAACCTGTTTAAAATATCTTTCCAGCTGTCATAAACCGATCCTGTGACCTGTTCCAGTGTCTCAGGCGTAAATGTTCTTCGTATTCTTTAAACGTTTCATATCGACAAATTGCTTCATATAACGAGAATCCAAACGTTCTTTGTTTATGGAGTTCAATCATGACCTCATTGAGTTCTGTCCGCAATTGAAATAACTTTTCTGCTGTTGCTTCATAACTTTCAGGAGATTTAAACTGTCCAATTTCTAAAGTTTTCGATATCCCAGCTTCGCTTTGACATAATTGCTTGTCGTATTGTTGCAAAGATCAAAGAGACATCCACTCCATGATCATCCATCGGTATTGGATCTAATCCTCCAACTTCAATCCCATAGTCCTGACGCAACAATTCCAATAAGGTTATATTAATTTGTGATTCTTCCTCTCGAGTATGCACTACATAAGAATGGTCTCGGACTTTGCGGACCAGTTCCACAGGAATTAAAATGAGAGGTGCATAACGAGCTTTTTCACTTTTATCGGTCTCAAACCACTTTAAAAAGCCAAGGGCAATGTAAAGGTTATTCGCTCCATTTTCTTCGATACTAACCTTTGACATTCTCTGAAGATTTTTTTAATTAGCTTGCAATTCATTATCTTTCAGATAGGTTCGAATTCTTTTATTATGTAATTCTTCTGCAATTTTCGCGACAAGCACCTGTTGATTTTCAGCCTCGTAAATTTTCGTATCTCGCAACGTATGATCCCATTCCATCGGAGAACACACTATAGATAGATCCGTACCTTGAGCCAGTTCATCCTCTAGGCTTCCAATATCCGATACCATAAACTGCACTGCAGATTTATTGACACGAAACCAAAGAATCCTCTCTTTTTCCATAGTCAACAATCTGATATTGGCCATCGACAACGATTCGCTGTGGCAACGGACGAATACCGCCGATCCTGCAACGTTTGATATCCACGGATAATAAGAAGTTTTCCGGTTTTATAAAGTAGTCTTTTGCATGCTTTTCTACTAGATCGAACTCGATTGTCTTACCAGCAACAAAATCTGTACATTCTAATACGGCTAACTTATGGATTCCAGCGGCAAACCGTTTTGCGATTGCCGCCGGATCATCTTGAACACAGTCCATAAAAGTCTGATCTTCCAACCAACAGCCAACAAAGGCATGACTCTTGATAAAGATTAAGATTCCATGAAGTCCAATCGCCTCAAGACAGCTTAAGTACAATAACGACAAATCTAGGCAGGTTCCACCTTTTTGTTCTAAAACCGCATAAGGCAACCGAATTCTCTGACCTACGTTTTCAAAACTCGCTGGTACTGATAAATAAGCAATATTTTGCGATTGAAGGGCTGCATAGATAGCTGTCATCTGTTTTTTTACTTCGTTCGGATTCTGCGTCTGATACTCCGTAAAGGAAGGATTTCCTGTCCATTTTTGTAAAAATAGCCCCGCCTGTGAGATTACTTCTGAGATTCTCTTATGATTTGATGTCACAAATGCACTCACCATATCCGGCATAATGGAAATCCCTGTCCATTGATCGTAAGCAAGAAGCTCAATTTCTTCGTCTTGGATGCAAACTGTTTCATCATTTACTTTGACAACCATATGCATATTTCCAACTAGCTTTTCGGTCAATGAAATCAAATAGTCCGGAATCAATGCAATCTTTACTGCGTAATCTCTACAGACTCCATCGAATTGATCTGAACAATATGATACTCATAATCATGAGCAAACGGAGGTTCAAATGTAATCTTTAGATTTACGTTCTAAATGATTTCTTGCGTAATATTGGTCAATATTAAATTTTTGATAATCGGAACGTAATTTTGTTGAAGAGCAAAATTAATCTTCCCGAACAGATTGCCTGTAATACTTATTTTTTCCTTCATTCCAGTCCCTCCAAATCTTATTGAGTTCCGTTTAAGACTCTCTGCTTAAAAAATCTACGGTTTCCTCTGTGGAAAACTTGTCAATTTCATTTATGATATCATCTGCAATCAGTTTGACCAAACTTAATGTAATATGATATTGTTTTAAGCTATAGAGTTTTTGTATAATAATAACGTTTTCCTGTGAGCGGATACTCTTCTAACACAAATACTTCCTTATATCCATACTTTGTGTAAAAACCTGGTGCCTGAAAACTAAACGTGTCTAAGAAAGCATATTTACACCCTCTTCGTTTTGCTTCTTCTTCGGCAATATGTAAGATTTTTTCTCCGATTCTTTTTCCTCGCATGGATTCATCTACCCATAAATAATGAACAGATAACCAATTACCGTGAGTTTCTGCAATCATACCAGCAATCTTTTTTCCATTCTCATCTTCAAGATAGATTCCAAGATCTTTAAAGTTCGTATCCTCAATCAATGACAAATTATATGCTTTTAACGCTTCAAAGATCTCCCTTTCATCTTTTTCATCAATCTGATCCACAATCCGAAAATCCATAGTCTACTCCCCTATCGCTGTCGTATTTAAGTCTAATCTATCTATATAAATATATCCATCTAGCTTTGCTATTCCTATCGTTATGTTTCTTTCTATGTACACTACTTCTCCAGATTGCTCTCCTTACGAAAAAATGCTTCCTCGAGCATCTGATACTCTTTCTTCGAGCATTTGACTTTACAAACTTTCTGATATTCCTTGGAACGTTCAAGCATCTTATTAATTTTCTCACAAGGATAACAACTACACTGATTGCATTTTGTTATTCCATGTTTCTTAATGCACTCCACCAAATGATAGGTACATGCTTTATGAGATGAACATCCTGTACACCGAATTTCTTCAGCACTTACGATTCGATCTCTCCAACCAACACGATGCCATAGCTCGGCAGTTTTTTCTAGTTCTTCCTCACTTTTTGCTAGGTATCGTGGACACGCGAAACAATTATCACCACATAATGTAATCATCTCTTCCATAATATTGCCTTTCATATTCTTGTCTTTTTTAATCTTCTTGTTTTTATGTTTCATTACCTTTTCGGGTCTTGTCACTAAGAATACTTGTCTATAAATATGGCTCTAAATAATTATTCTTACTTGTTATAGAGCACAAGTTTATCATACACCTTTCTTAACTACCTAGCAATAATAATTATCGCTTCCTAGTTACGCTTCACTTATTAATCCCGCTTCTCTTTGATTCTACGTTGCTACTGTATTCAAGTTCTTCTCTCACAAATAATTCCAAAACCATCGATACAGTAAAATTTTAATTTCTTAGAAATTTACATGTAATCACCTGCAAAATCATATAAATCCATCACTACACCAAATATCCCCAAGTAGCAAAACAACTGGGGCTTTGTTTTTCACACCCCCAGTCTCTCTACCATACTACTAACTATACTTTTTTCTCATACTCTCACTAAGCAACTTTCTTTCGATTAATTCTAATAACTCCAAGCGCATAAAACAGAACTGCACTTGCTACGATTACGATCAGATGACCGGTCATATTCATTGTCCAATCACCATATTGAAAGAGAATGCCTAACTCTTTCTTGATATCGGACAGTTTGTCTGCATCCAGATGCATACCTGTTTCCATCGCATCTCCTAACATCAGCTGACGAAGAAGTGCTGCACCATGTGCACAAGGAAATGCTTTGATTACTCCCTGAACTGCGGTTGGCAAATGTCCTAAAGGTACATAAGCGCCAACTAGAAAACCAATTAAAGTACCTATTACGATGCTTGCATTTGAAAATGCATTGGGTGTTTTGATTAAGCTTGTGATAAAACAAATCAATGCGCTAGAAGAAAGGGAAGTAAGTACAATAACTCCGATTACTTTTACCGCAGTCCCCATATTTAACAGATCACCGCCATTATTGACGATGTAAAGCTCAGCTAGTAGAAACGTAACTAAACTCATGATAATAGAAATTGCAAGACCACTGAATAAGTAACCACCAAGAATGCTGTTTCGCTTTAATGGAGACGCATACAAATCCTTATAATTCTTATGAGACTTATCAGTTACCATAGTATTATAAGCTCCCATGCTTGTCGTCATCGTAGCTGCTGCGATCATTCCTGCCATCATCCAGGAATCCATGATAAACTGTGCATTTGCTACATTTGCCATATCCCCGTCCTGAGAATCCCCAACAAAGAATATGTATAAGCAAAAGATTACAATAACACCTAATAGCGAGAAGAAAAGTGCACCTTTATCTTTAAAATATAATTTAAGATTTCTTTTTGTTAACGTAATCATTCTCTGATCTCCTTTCCAGTTACACTCAAAAATACATCGTCCATCGTTCCATGTACAACCTCAAAGCTTTCCATTTTACTCTTTAACTCTTCAATGATTGGAAGCGCATCTAATGTGGTTGCCACATTAATACAATAAACCTCATTTTGTTTCCTATATTGTAGATCCTTTTCTTCTAAATAGTGCTCAAGCTCCTGTTCCGATTTTGGCTTTACCCGAAGTGAATCGCTACTGAATTGTTCTTTTAACTCATATGGAGTACCTTTTGCAGAAATCACACCATGATCGATAATGATAATGTAATCTGCATCTGCCGCCTCTTCCATATAATGTGTCGTCAAAAAAACTGTCATCTGATTCTCTTTTTGTAAATGCTGAATGGTCTCCCACACATGCTTTCTTGTCTGCGGATCCAATCCTGTCGTTGGTTCATCTAAGAATAAGATCTTTGGAGCATTTAACAATGCTCTTGCAATATCTGCTCTTCTACGCTGGCCACCAGATAACTTTCCATAAGCACGATTCATAAATTCATGTGCATCCACTGCTGCTAAAGCTTTATTGACTGCCCTTTTAATGTCTTTTTTATTCTTATAATAGAATGCTGCTCGAATCTCTAAGTTTTCCTTTACCGTTAAGATTGGATCCAAGACGCTGTCTTGAAATACAACTCCTATATTCTGTCGAATTAAATCAGCTTCCGTTTTCAGATCATATCCAGCAATTGTAATCTCTCCAGCATCTGCCTGATTTAATGTACATAAAATGTCAATTGTGGTTGATTTTCCTGCTCCATTCGGTCCTAAGAAAGCAAACAACTTACCAGTTTCAACATAAAAATCAATATCATTGACTGCATGTACCTGACCATAACTTTTACTTAAATTCTTTACTTCGATGATCTTTTCCATGTTTGTTTCATCCTTTCTATCTCTCTTTTTCTTTGATACTTGCATTATAGTCACATCCAAATTCCTTGTATAGTAGGGAAGATGTATGTTGCACTCAGACTCATCTAAGGTGTAAAAAAAGACGACTAAGTTGCAAAACTTAGTCGCCTTGATTCGTCTTCGAACTATTTGATATCACTTTTCTAACGTTCTTTTCCTATCCTCTTCCTTCCCGTTTTTTCCTCGAGTTCTTTTTCTTCTTCCTTCATTCGCTTTAATTTTTCATTGATCTGATCGGCCGTTTTTTTATCTCCCCGGTAGGAAAATGCTTTAATGATAGCATAAATGACAGCTACTTCAATGGCCATGATTACCTTGCCAGCAGGTGTATATACCCAGTTTAAAACTTCGGAAAAGATAGCAACAATCACTTCCACCACGATAAAATGAAGAATAATACGAAACTTTTCATACCATAGCGGGCACTCTCGTGGATAGTATAGGATTAAAGTCGGTAAACTAGCAGCAATGGAACATAACATAGCATTCCTCAGATCCTGAATTTTGATCATTTGTTGGTCTGGATTAAGCAGAACAACGAACATAACACAGCTTGCAAAAATGATAAAAAAATCATGAACGATCATTTTAAATATATTCTTATTCGACATCTTCCGCTCCTTTCTAGATCCCCAGTTTTTCTTTTAATACTGGTACATACTGTCTGGATACCACAACTGTTTCACCATTATCAAGGATTGCCTCAAAACGGCCACTGATTGTTGGTCGAATATAAGCAATTTTAGTAATATTGATAATGGTTGATTTGGATGCACGTAAAAGTTTCTTAGTCGAACAAGCTTCTTCAATCTCATATAATTTCATTTTGGACTCATATACTTTGTTTTTCGTGTATATGAATACTTTATTATCGACGGACTCAAAATAGTAGACTTCCTGATATCGAAGTCGATAAATATTCTCTCCATCATATCCGATAAGGCTTGTATTCCCCTTTTTTAATTGCCCAACAATCTGAATCAATTCAGGAGTTACTTCATAACACCGAACGATAATTTCTTCTTCCTTCTCCTTTGTTATCTCTTCGAATGATACTTTCATCCTAATCCCTCACACTTTTTATCTGTTTGTTAACGAAATACCTTCTTTAAAAACTCTACTAAGCTATGTCTCCAAACCGTCCATACATGCTCGCCTGGCATCTCAAATGTCTCAATCGGAACATCGTACTGTAATATTTCCTTTTCATGTTCGATCGTTTCTTGATACATAAATTCATCAGTTGCACAGCTGACATAGAGCATCTTAAACTGCTTTTCAAACGCTTCTTTTGACAACAAAATATTACTATAATCATCTTCCTCATTCTTAATTACAAGACCACCACTAAAAATTCCTGCCCAAGCAAATAGTTCTGGATAGTGGAACACGATGTGCTGTGTCTGAATACCGCCCATCGAAAGTCCAGCCATCGCACGGTGATCGCGGTCGCTAATCGTACGATAATGATAATCAATAAATGGAATTCCATCCTTAGGAAGTTCATCGATAAATGCGCTCATCGCAGGATGACAGTTCATATCCTCTGGAAACGCATAACCTGTATTCATAACAATGATCGCCTCTTCCATTTGCTTTGCTGCGATGAGGTTATCTGCAATATTCGCAACTTTTCCATGCCACAACCAGCCCATCTCATTCTCACCGCCACCATGTTGCAGATAAATGACCGGATAACGTTTTTCTTGATTCGTTTCATAACTTGCTGGTGTATAAACATAACACAGTTTCGTCCGATTTGTAACACTGGATTTATAATAATTAAGATGAATCGTTCCATGGGGAACGTTATGTAAGTAATACTCTGCAAACTCTTCTTCTGGCATATCCATATAGTTCATCGCTTTAAAACATCCATAACCCACATGGGTCATTGGATTTATCGTTTCCGTTCCATCGACAGTATAATCGTAGTAATAAAAGCCAGGCGCGATATTCTCTATGTCTACCGTCCAGTAACCATCATCACTCTCTTTGCCTTCTGCTTTATGAAGAGAATAATGTTTGGCAAAAATATTTAAGGTAACTTCCTTGGCATCCGGCGCAATCAACCAAAATCTTGTTTTGCCCTTCGACAAAATCTCCATGCCCTTAGGGATATCCCCATAGCGACCTGCTGGCCTTCCATTCTCATCTACTGCTAAGATCAACTTTTTATAAACTGGATCGAAAAATAACAGATTATCTTCAAATGTCTGCAATTGTTCCTGTTCGGTTGTCATCTTAACAGGAACATAAGGAAACTCTGGCTCTTCGTTATTCAGGTTGAACTCATCGGATGCGCTTTGCGACTCAGAAACCGAATCACTTAACTTTTCTTGCTCATAATCATCTAAGAATAACATTGGAACAAAATCCCTTAAACTTTGTCTCCATACATGCCATTCATGGTGACCTGTATAACTTTTATGAATACATGGGACATTTACTTGTTCAAACTTTTCAACGTATTTTTTCTGCTCTGGGATCATTTCCTTTTCTTCTTCTCCACAGGACAAGAAAATTACCTTCGTCGGATATTGCTGCTCTTGATTTAAAATATCATCTAACTTGTCATATCCAATTCCAGAAAAGACGCCAAGATACGCAAATAAATCCTGATGTTTTCCAACCGTCAGGGTTGCTTGCATCGAACCAAGGGATAATCCAGCCATTGCACGATGATTTCGTCCCTTTTTGACAGCAAACGTTTGCTCAATATAGGGGATGCAGTCATGAATTAGCTCACCGTCAAAATCACCAGGATAAAAGACCGGATCTTCTCCCTTTTTAAATGCATATCCGCTACACATAACAACTATCATCTCTTGACAGGCATGATCTGCCAGTAAATTATCCATAATAAAATTCAATTTACCATTCCACACCCAGCCAGTTTCATCTTCTCCAACTCCATGCTGGATATAGAGAACTGGATACTTTTTCGTCTTGTCATGTCCATAGAACGGTGGTGTGTAAACATAACATTCCTTCATATGTCCATTAATACTAGAAATATATTTATGGATCTGAACTTCTCCATGAGGCACATCCTTTATCTCAAAGAAATCAAGCTTTGGATCTGGGACTTCAAAGAAGTTCATCGCCTGGAAACACCCATAACACATAGCGCTTTGCTGATTTATGATTCGATTACCATCGACATACCAATAAAAGTAATGAAATCCTGGCAAAATATCCGTAAATGTTTTAGAAAAGTATCCGCTCTCTTCTTTTTCAAGTACCCTCCGATTTGTTCCAAGCGTACCTCCAAGTCCACAAACTTCGACTTTTTTGGCTTCAGGAGCATAGATTTGGAATGTAACTGCTCCCTTCTCTGACACAACTACACCTGGGCGGTTTGGCACATAGGAAATCTTTAATTTACCATCCTCATTTTCAAACTTCGCTTCTTTTCCAATTGGATCAAAAAATATAGGATGCATTTGATATACTTGATTTAACATAACAATTCATACGTAGCAGTTTCAATAGAACTAGCATCCTCTCTGCTACCTTCTCCTTCCTACTATTCTAGTTATTCTACCATGTTCCTTCCAAAACAAGTATCGTTCTTCTCGATTCATGCAGGTTTACAACTGCAAATTACAAAAAATTCTTTCGGCAACTTCAGGTAATGCGACAATCTCATCAATGACATACTGAAATTCGCTAACCTTACCAAAACCATATCTTGCGTATACATACGGAATACCTGCCACACGAGCCCCTTCACAGTCTCCCATCGTATCTCCAACATAGGATGCTTGATCAATCTGATTTCTTTCTAAAATCAATGCAATATTCTTTCCCTTATTTAATCCAGTTCTGCCCGACATCTCAATGTCATCAAAATACTTCTCCAATTTATGATAATGAGGAAATGCCTGAACATAACCATCCTGACAGTTACTCACAATATATAAATGATACTTTTCTCTCAGTTTTTTCAAGGTATTCTCTAACTCCGGATAGAGTCTTCCACCATGCTCTTTTAAATAAATCTGTTCTTCTCGACAGCATTCTTTCACAATTTTCAATCTACTGCTTTCGCTTTCCATTGGCAACATTAATGCCGCGATTTCTTCGATTGTCTTACCAAAATACCCACTCATTTCTTCTAAGGTAATCACCTTCTGCAACTTAGGATACCTCTGAAACACTACATTCCAAGCTGGTACTACCTCTCTGGAGGCATCCCATAACGTCCCATCTAAATCAAAAATAACTCCCAGTTTCTCCATATCATTGCCCCCAGTTTTTTTCTTATTTATCGTATTCTTTATATAATCTTTATCCACTTACGGCTACGTAAACGGAACACACACCATATGGCCTTAAGTACCTGATCGATTTTTAACAACGTATAAATCCAGAAAGCAGGAAGATGCCAAACCAATCCTGCAAGTGCACCAAACGGAATCGATACCACCCACAAAAACAAAATATCAGCTACCATTAAAAACTTTGTATCCCCGCCGCCACGCAAAACACCTTTTGTCATTATGCTATTTATTGATTGAAAAACAACAATAAATGCAACCGCATTCATTAATTGCTTTGCTAATACCTTTGTACTATCTTCAATATTGTAACAGTTAATAATCGGTGTTCCGATCAAGTAAATGATACCGCCAGCAACAACGCCGATGATTGCTCCTAAAAACCAAAAAGTAACCGCCTGATTCTGAGCCGCCTCTTTCTTTCCTTCACCAAGCGTATTTCCTGTAATGATACAACCGGAATGACAGATTCCTTGAATTAAAACTGTACTCAGCTGCTGTGTTACCATCGTAATGGAATTGGCAGAAACAAATGTCTTTCCAATATGCCCCATCACCATTGCTACTGCTGAATTTCCTAATGCCAGAAGTGTGTCAGATACAAACACAGGCAAGCTGATCGTTACGTAGTTCTTTAATAACGAACCACATTTCATCTTCAGATCATGCAAACGATATTTCATTTTGTCATCCTTGAAAAAGAAAAATCCACAAATAAAAAGAAATTCAAAGATTCTCGCAATTAGTGTCGCTAATGCTGCCCCTTGAATCTCCATTCGTGGTGCACCAAACTTACCAAAGATCAGCATATAATTAAACAGTATATTAACAAAAAATGCTCCGATCGAGCTAAATAAAGGGATCTTAACCTGTCCAACACTTCGAAGCACAATAGTGCAAGTCAATGCCAAGCCTTGTAATATGTAACACGGAACCATAAAGCGGAAATACAGGACACCTTGCTCAATGACCTCAACCTCTTTTGTATACATCCTCATCAAAAGATCTGGGGCAATCATGGTTGGAATCATAAATAATGCAGCAATTCCAACACATAATCGTAACATGATTGTCACAGCTTTTTTCAAGGATTCTAAATCCTTCATTCCCCAAAAACGAGCCGTTAATACGCTGGCTCCCATACCAATTCCCATACAGCAGATCTGATAGATAGTTATAAATTGATTTGCCAGTGCAGTTCCTGATAATACAGTCTCTCCCAGCTTGCCGACCATGATATTATCCATCATGTTAACGCCGATTGTAATCATGCTCTGTAACGACACTGGAACTGCTATCGCAACTACTTTCTGATAAAATGCCTTGTCACGTACAAACACCTGCATACTTATTAAGCCTCAATTCTTTGATAGTTTATCCATTCAATTCTTTACAATATTATGTATATCTTCATTATAAGTGAATCATTCCATGAATTCAATCCAATTGTTTACTTGTTAAACAAATATTGTATATCATTGAACTAAAAAAACTCAAGCCCTGCACCATAAATTCTAATGTTTGTGCAAAGCTTGAGTTTTCATTGAAACACTATCAAATTCGATTACCACACTGTGTACAGAACTGTCCCTGAACTAATGCACCACAATGAATACAATAGCGAGCATTGTTTTGCTGTTGATTAGCATTTATAGTAGCTGCAACTGGAACCTGCTGACTCATCATCGATGCTTGAAGGTTTGGCTGTTCCTCCTGAGCCTTACCAAATAAATCTTTGAACTTCTTCGATAACTTACATAACTTACCGTAAAGATCATATGTAATCTGAGTACTTGGAGCAACCTTCATGTAAGATGTCATCATCTCAACTAACATAAAGCTATCAATAAATGCGTTCTTTGCTGCAAGTGCAATCATCAGTGCAGCGATAACTGCAATCCATAAGCTAAAGGATAATGCATTTGCAAGAGCACCGATTAAGATGAATGGTAACAGCCATGCTAAGAAGGTAAATACAATAACGATAGCTGTAGTTTTTGCTGCATTCTTTAAAAGTGTCTTCCAATTTTGGAAGTAGATTATGACGCCATCTGCTGCACTCTTATATGCAGTATCTTCTGTTTTATAAAAGGTATATCCAAGACAGCATTCATCTACGTATCCCAATGCAATTTTTATGAATAATTGTAAAATAGAAATAATTGTACTAAGGCCAGGTACGTTACCCAATAGATTATCTACTTTCTGTAATACGCTGTTTAACTGGTTAACGGCACCATTTACAAGTTTATCGATGACAAAGTATACATTACTTGTAGCAAATCTGGAAGTTACCATCTGTTTTGCTACTTGGAACTGATTATCAGGAATCTGACCTGTGGTAACTGCCTGTGCAATGATTGCAACATGGCCAGCTTTTACCAAATATCCTATATAATGATTTAGTAAACTGTTGATAGCTCCGGTACCTGCGAGCCATAAAATAATACTGATCCAAAAAAATCCTTGGTTGTTAAAGAGGTAATTCAACCCGAATAGAATTCCGAACCAAACACCAGATAACAGAATTGTTAATGCCCCCAATCCTAATTTCATCCATACAAACTTCATTGTCTTAAAATAAATATCTTTTGCCTTCATCAATTACTTACCTCCAAAAATTTTTATTGTTTCTCTTTATGCAGTTTTATGATAAAATATACATATCATATACCATCTATATGAATTATAACAATTGAGGAGAAATAATATATGAGTAAAAAAGCAACAAAAGCAGCCGATAACATTTACTGCATCGCACGTTATGATGCAACAAAAACAAATGATTCTTTCTCGAGCCGCGAAAAAGCCTCAGAACTACTACATATTGAACGTACACGCTTAAGTAATATTGAGTTAGGGAATATCAAACCTTATCCTGATGAAGTGCTCACCATGGCTAAAGCATACAACTGTCCGGAATTATGTAACTCCTACTGTGCATGCGAATGTCCAATTGGTGCCACAAGCGTTAAGAAAGTTGAAATTGAAGATTTCGATCGTCTTGCTTTGAAAGTCTTAGGTTCTCTCAAAGATATCGATCAACTCCGTTCCTCTCTGATTGAGATTTCCGAGGATGGAGTGATTACCAAAGATGAAAAAGTTGAATTTGATACAATCTTGGATACCCTCGATAAAATTTCAACCAATGCTAAGGCTCTGCAATTATGGGCACAGAAAAACATTCATTGCGAATAACGCTTTGTAAAAATAAAAAAGAACTAGGAGGATGAGATTATGAAAACTGCAACCGGAACAAGAGAAAATGTACGAGTTCTTGAAGACTTTACAAGTGGTGGTTTAAAAGTTGAAATCTTAGAGTATACCAAACTTCTTGGTCTTTCCAATTCATCCATGGCACAACAGATTTACTTTATGGAAAAACAAAACATTCGTGTACGTCAGATTGCATTGTATCTAAATAATGAAAAAGTAACGATTGAAAAAGGTGCGATGAGCTATTTTCAAGGAAATATTCAGATGGTAAGTGGAGTTACAGTTGGTAATGCTTTAGGTCGCATGATCCGTGGTGCAGTTACTGGAGAACAAATGGCACAACCTGAATACACTGGTACTGGACTTTTAGTCTTAGAACCATCCTTTAAGCACTTCTTAGTTATGGAATTAGCACCTGGGGAATCCATTATCGTCGATGACGGAATGTTCTACTGCGCTCAAGGTAGTGTAACCGTTAAAACGGTCTCCCAACGTAATTTTTCTTCTGCTGTCGCCGGTGGTGAAGGCATCTTCCAACAGCAATTGACTGGTCCTGGTTTAATCGTTCTTGAATCCATTGTACCAATGGAAGAGATCGATATCATTGATCTTCAAAATGATGTATTAAAAGTAGATGGTAACTTTGCTGTTCTACGTAGCAGCACATTAGACTTTACAGTAGAGCGAAGTGCAAAGACGCTCATCGGTTCCGCTGTCAGTGGAGAAGGCTTAGTTAATGTCTATCGTGGGACTGGACAAGTTTGGTTGGCACCTACGATCAAAGTTTATAAAACACTAGATTCTGCCCAGATGTTCGGAATGTCAAATACAAGAAACCTAAACATGAACACTAGCCACTCGTAGAGGTTCTTAAGATAATTCAAAATATCTTATTATAACAGACTCTTCAACGGCAAACTAAAAGGACTGGCTCTCCACTTTTATTAAAGCAAATTACCAGTCCTTTTTATCACTATTTACTAATTGTACTTTTTTACTTTTTCTAACAGTATACTCTTAAATTATCTTGCCGTGTCTTAGAGTATGATTCTACTTTAAGACTAACTTAGCAGCCTCTTCTCCAGCGATTCTACCGAAGATAACCGCTGCACTATATGCCTGGCTTGTTGCTGTAACTTCACCAGCAGCAAATAAACCTTCTACGATCTCTCCATCGTTTGTCATAACCTGTGCTTTCTCATTTGCTACGACACCACCACGAGTCATGTGAATAGCAGATTCTACTTGAACACCATAGAATGGTCCTTCTTCATTGAATGTTTCTGTGAAAGGAGTTTCACGGAATGGATCTGGGATTTCACCCTTAACAGCCTGATTATATGTCTTTACAGTCTCTTTTAAGTTTTCTGCATCGATACCTAATTTTTGTGCTAAATCTTCTAACGTTTCGCCCTTAGTATGATATCCTAACTTATTGTGTTTCTGTAAACGATATGTCTTATCATATAATTTCTGATCGTAAATGTAATAGATCTTTCCGTCAGTCTGAGACTGGATTGCAGATGCCAATTCCATTTCTCGCTTCGTTTCATCGATAAAACGTTTACCTTCTTTATTTACAAAGAGATAACCATCTCCACCACCAGTTAAGTCTCTACGTGCAACATTGATGATTGGGAAGATTCGAGTAACATCCATACGATCTAATGCTAAATTGTATTTTTCAAATACTGGAATAAAGTCACCTGTAGTACCCATCTGATTGGATGTCTGAAGCGTTTCTGTACCTGGAGCGTATTTTGCTAACAGTTCTTTATTGGAACAAAAACCACCAGTTGCCACGATAACCGCTTCCGCTTTAATATCATAGAAATTGTTCTTCTGCTGAACTTTTACACCAACTGCTTTTCCATCTTCCATGATAAGATCAAGACCCTTTGTACCAGTACGAATATCGATACCGAGTTCTTTCGCTTTCTTTTCCATGTTTTCCTGAATCTGCTCCCCAGCGTAGCGATCCCATTCTGACATATGATTTCTAGTATCAAAGTTGTAATTCAATTCTGTACCCTGCTCACGAAGCCATTCATCTAATTTATAGGAACCTTCCGCCTGCGCTAAAATACGCTCATCACTATCCCAAGCTTTCTTCGTTTCTTTTAAATACTTAACAAAATCTTCTACGGTATCTTCGATTCCGTTTTCTTTCTGAGCTTTTGAATTGATTAAGTCGACAAAATCTAAGTCAAACTTACCGTTACCACTTAAAATGTCTAACTTCTCAATAACGATGACATTTTCCACACCATTCTGTTTTGCTTCAATCGCTGCAGAAAGTCCAGCTGGACCACCACCTACAACTACGACCTGTGTTTCCACTGTTTCTAATTCCTTCTTTTCAGTTTCTGGACCCTGTGTCGTAAATGTAATCGCTTCTATGTCTTGGCCATTTGCCCTTAACACTTCTGCTACCGCAGTTTTTACCCCATAAGATGAAAATGTTGCACCAGATACGCTATCTACAATTGGACTCTGTGCCTCCATGATCCTTTCCTTGATTACTGGCCAAGCACGATCAATCACAACGTTTGTCTCATTGTTAGAGACTAACTCAAGATCAACAATCTTATCTTTTTCCATAGTAACTTTGACCTTTAGTTCGCCACCATAACCATAGCCAATACCTTCTGTCTGAGCATTCGAATCACTTGTAGTTTCCTCTGTCGCAACGTTACCATTATTGGTTGTAACGTCATCTTTTGTCGTCTCTGTTCCCTGTTTGGAGCAACCTGCTGTTAAAACAGTTACTGCCATTGCTAACACATAAATCTTCTTTCTCATAAAATACCTCTCACCCTATAACGTAATCAACTATGTTAAATTCTTAACCAGTCGGCAAGCAATAAACTACCACATTGTTAAGAATCCGTCAATCAATTTTCTCCAAATTCCTACAATTACCATGCTTTTCTCGAATTGTGAATGCATCTCTTCCTATTGAAAAGCAACCTCAGAAAAAAATAGAAATTCTGTTATAAATTTATAGTCGTTCTAAGCATCCAAATCGAGAATATGTTAATACTCATTTATCACATAGATTTGATATCCATTCCGAGAAATGATGTCGACAAATACAAAACTCCATTATGCCATTATCTTTTATCATGTTTTTTCCACAATTAACCGTATTTACTCTCTCTAAAGTAATAAAAAAGGGCTTATGATTTGATGTCATAAGCCTTAAATTTGATAATTTTTTGCCCAGTAATGTGTTATATATTTATCATTTTTTTAGTTTTGTGATATCAAACGTTTTTTCGATATAATCTCTCCATGCAAGATAATACATTTCGTCATTTAATATCACATTGATTCATTTTTTTGATAATCTTGATCAATTGAACTACCGAAATAATAGCTAATATGACGAATGAAGCCACCATTCCGACTAACTGTCCCGCTTCTATGGTAATACCTAAATCTATTTGAATTATTGTTTGAAAGATTACGCTAATACCGATTATACATAAAAATGTTAATAAAATCGCTGCCATCTTATAACCGTTCACTTTCTTCTTTAGAATCTGAATTCCACAAATCCAATAAAACGGTAAAATTAGTCCTAAATCGAAAACAAATGTTGGTTCCGTTGTATAGATGTCTATGGTCTCGATTGGCACCTTATTTATCAGTGCTGGTATGATAATCGTTAACCATATTAAGACGGAACATCCAGCAATCATAAGAAATACTGCCGTCCCAGTAGATTTAAGTTCTTGAAGCTGTTGTAGATCCTCTCGCTTCATAAGATCATTTACAAGAAAGAAAAGTGTGAAAAAAAGCAGACTAAACTGTACTAGATATACCAAAAACAGCTGGTTAAAGGTATTACCTAAAATCAGACAGCTAGTATTGTAAAACAAGCTAACAAGAAGACCTGCTTGAATATAAAATATGCTTCTCTTTTTAGTTTTCCATAGAGCCAAACCGACCAATAAAGCCCCGATTAAAAGCACAGTAAGGTCCGCACCTCGTGTACCTCCCACTTTTAATAAGGTGTCATTGGCATAGATTCCATCTCCATAAATTTCAATCTCTTCTCCATAAATATTATTAACCACATATCTACTTCCGCCAAAACTGTAAAACAATCCGATGCTGCTCGATAACATACATAATAAAGCGCAACAGATTGACATTATATTATACTTCTTCATAACGCATTTTTCCTTTCATAGCTATAATACAGCAAATTATAGCTGCTACATCGATACAGCTCCTCGTTGTCATCTGTAAAACCATATCCTTCGCTAGCATTGCGATAAAGTTATTAAACCAAATCCAGTTCAGCCCCAGTGTTAAAATCATCAACATTACACTCTGCTTTTTATTGTTACCGATAGAATCATAGATTGGATATAAGATGGTACATACAATTCCAAGAATAATTCCAAAGACTATCGTCCATATCATACAAGGAACTGGATACTCCTTCATCGCACTTAACGTAATTCCAGTTGAATAGCAGATGATTCTCTCGATAATAAAGACAGTTGACACGGTAACTGATAAAAGAGTTTTTGATGTTCTTTTTAAATGTTTTTTTATGTATGTACTTCCTTTTTCTGCATCCTTATGAAAATAAAATCGATAAATTAATAACATCAACAATGGAACTGGCAAGGCATCCCCTAACCCTACGAAAATCTGATAAAATGATACCAAAAACTGTTACTCCAAATACAATACCAAAACACTTACTAATCTTCTTTCCCATTGTTAGCCTCCTTCATTTTTCGCATCTGCTGACTAATTCGAATCAGATACTCGCTCAACTTCGCCGTTTCATCCTTCGACAAGCAAGAGAACAACTCTTTCATAAATATTTTACTATTCGCATCATACTTTTTGCTCAATTCTTCTGTCAGATCTGTCTTATAAATTCTCATTGCCCGTTTATCTTTTCGGTCTGGACGAATCTCTATGTATCCCTTATGTTGCAGCTTTAATATGATCTGCTTCATATTCTGATGGGAAGTACCAGACTGTTCTGCTAATTCCTTCAAAGTCGGTGCATCTTCAAAAATATCCAGCATGATCAGTGCATAAAACTGCTTTGCCGTAATCTCCTCCATCTCCTGATCCAAAATCACCTGTAACTGATTCGCCGTTGTGAAAATATTGCCAAAGACCATATACATAGGATCAATTGTTTCTAAATCAATCATTCTTTCACTCCTTCTATCGTTGTCTTTGTATCTCCTCATGCTTTGCTATACAAGCATTATCATATTCTGATTATCTTGCAGGCTATATTTTATATTATGTAAAAAATCCTTTTAGGTAATATCTTACCTTTTTAGGGGTAGTATATCACCTATTTTGTCATCTGTCAATCCCCTTAATACATTTTCCTATGCAAAGGATATTATGCCTTTTCCAATAATATTAGTCTCTATCCTTACACTTTTGCATTTTTTTTGGCTGGATTGTCGATAAGCTCTCCCTGCTTAGTGAAACGCGATCCATGACAGGAGCAGTCCCATGTATGCTCGACGCGATTCCAGTGAAGGGCGCATCCAAGATGAGGACATCTTCTCTTTTTAAAGGATATTAATCCTCTCATGGATTCCCAACCATTGATAAAAAGTTGTGGCTTTAACATGCTCCTTGAAGGAGAATAAACATCAGCATATTCATTCTTCCGATTCAAAACCATATCAACTAAAATCATCGCTGAAACCATAGAGTTTGTCATACCCCATTTATTAAATCCTGTTGCAACCAAAATATTCGGTGTATGTTTGGAATACTGTCCGATATAAGGAATACTGTCCAGAGTCATACAATCCTGAGTAGCCCAGAAATATCTCTCTTTTGCAAGCGGATAATATCGTTTAGCAAAACAACGAAGTTCATCATAATTACCACCCTCTTTCCCCGTTCTATGATCTCCACCGCCGATAAATAACAGATTTTGATAATTTCGAAATGACATGCCATTCATAGCTTCATCTACATACATACCATCAACATTTGGAGCATTTTCTAGAGCAATCACATACGAACGGTGTTGATACATCTTAAGAAAGTAGCTTCCCCTCTTATTGAATATTGGAAAATGAGTCGTTACAATAATCTGATCTGCTGTAATTGTACCATGATTCGTTATTACCTTATGTCCATCGATTTCTTTCACCATTGTATGTTCATAAATATTAAGTCCTTCTGCAATTTGTGCGATAAACATCAGTGGATGGAACTGCGCCTGATTCTCAAATTGTACTGCTCCTGCCAATGAGAATGGCAAAGGGAGCTGGGTACGAAATTCCGCTTTATAATTAATTCGATCCAAAGCCCGTATTTCTTTTACGATTTTGTCTTTATCCTTTATGGAGTATACATAAGAAGACTTCTTTTCAAAATCGCACTCCAGCTCTTTACACAACTTTTCATATTGTTCAATCGCATGTAAATTTGCATCCAAATACATTCTTGCCTTTTCAATTCCTACACTACGAATTAATCGATCATAGATCAAACCATGTTGAGCTGTAATCTTAGCTGTTGTGTTTTTTGTTATGCCGCTTCCTATAGAATCAGCTTCTACTAACACATATGGCGTTCCTGACTGATGTAAAAGATATGCACACAGCATTCCTGCCATGCCACCACCAATAATTAATACTTCCGTTTTCCCATCCTTATTTAAAGTTTCAAAATGAGGTTTTGATATTGTATTTGTCCATATCGAATTCATATGGTACCTCCTGACTATTTTGCACCGTCACGATATGTAATCAGAAAATCATCCCACCATGCTTATTCCGGTTACCATGTAATTTTGTGCATATTCTTTCCTTAGTATCACCTGATTTCATAGATATCATTCTATTTCAAATGAGATATAATATGCAGCAGAGCAAGTGACATCACAATAATTCTCATAATAATCACTAACAAAGTTAATTCTCGTTTCTTCTCGCAGGCTTTAGACATGAATGCATAGTCACACTTTTCTGAATATAGATGACGATACAGTAAAAATTTGAATCCGATTTTTTTTACATGTAAATCGTATTGAAAATCTAGTCGAAATCAGTCAAATATCAACGGAGACACCTGTAAAATCCATAGATTATTTGAATTTACCCGTAAATGATGCTATAAAATCAAGCAAAATACCTGTAAATCTTATTATATCTATATTTTACACGCAATGCTTCCCGAAATTGGTAAGAATGCTTTCTCGCGCCTAGAGTGTAATACTCTAACTCATACCAAAATAAAACTGTCCTAATGGAAACTAAAATCACAATTTCCATTAGGACAGTATTCTTACTACAATCATATACAAGCGACATACCCCTTCTACATAATTCTTTTTACGGACGGTAAGAACTCTCTGCCAATTCTCTCTGGCACTGATTCGAGCCATCAATATAGCCATAGTCTTTAATGGTAAAAGAGTCCATTACATAACCATCATCATACGTAACATCCGAATTTGAATAGAGAACATCTCTACCGATCATAAACTTGTAGTAAACTCTTGGATTTTGATCACAGTGTGTTACATCCACATGGTACCATTGACCATCTACTTGAACAATATTCCAAGCATGCGACTTGGTAGATACGATTTCACATGGAATTCCCATCGCATCTAATAAAAGTTTATATGCAGAAGCATACCCTTCACAGACACAAGCACCGTCGATCAGTGCTCCATATGCAGACTGTGCCCTACGGCCACCATTTTGATAATTGATATGATCACAGAGGTAATCCAACGCATTCTTAACCTTATCATACGTTGTTCCATGATTAATACTTGGCAGTATCCCTGTAATCTTCGCTTGCACTTGTGTAAATTCCGCTGCTGTCGTATCTGCATATCCATAAATACTATAGATACTATAATCTCCTTCATCAAATTCTTTATCAAAGACAATAATGTCAATTCCTGCTCCACACATTTCCTGATAATCATATCCTAACGTTCGAAAGAGATAAGACCCCCGAGCATAATAACAATCCATCCACTTTGATTCATCGTTACATAGAAGTAGATTTTTTGTCAAAGCAGCCTGTTGATTGGAATAATAATCTAGAGTTCCACGTCTAGAATAAACAAAAGCACAGAAATTATAAGTACTTCTTGAGGCAATTGTTTTATTAATAATCGGTCTTAAATCCTCTATGCTCTCAACATAAGTACTATTGTAATAATCTCCATGATACTCATACTCTTCTTTTGTCAGCGAATCTTTTAAAAGAATGGTGGCACTATTATTGAATAATGGAACATTTGTTGGTATTTCTGTTGGTGTTGCTGTCGGTGCATTTGTTGGTGTTGGTTCTATTGTTGGAGTCACAGGATCTGGATCTGGTTCCGTAACCTGTCCCGGCACTACTGAGGAATCTCCTGACGGAGGAATTACAATCGTTGGTATCATAACAGGTGATTCTGTTACTGTTGGTGTTAATGTAGCTTCTTTGATAGGCGTTGGCGATACTGAATCGGAAGCTGTTTTTTGCACTACACAAACCTCACAAATAAACCTCTCACCATTCATAATCGCTACTACTCGAGCTTTTCCTATATTATGTGCTGTGATAGTTCCATACTTGGAAACAGTCACTACCGCCTGGTTGGAGCTTTTCCATTTAACTTTTGTAGTCGCTCCAAGAAACTTTAACTTATAAGTTTCATTCTCCTCGATTTCAAGCGACTTTTTATTTATCCTTGGGGCTTTGACAGTTACTTTACATCGATAGACATGATCGCCTGCTGTAGCTTTGATATAGCATTTTCCTGCCCTTTTTCCTTTAACTACACCTGTCTTAGATACTATCGCAATCTTCGTATTTGAACTTGACCAAGTAATTTTTTCTTGTTCACCTAAAACGGATAATATTATCTTTTTATTCTTATATATCGTACATGTCTTCTTACTTATTTCCGGTTTTAGAGCTAGTGTTCTACAATTGTAGACACTGTTCTCATGATTTACTCTAAGCTTCGTTTTCGCCAGGGCACTGATCGGTGAAACTATAGATACCAGCATGATCACAATCAGAAAGGAGACAATGAAGCATTTACTTTTTTTATCCATAAAAAGCCTCCTAATAAAATAATGAATCTGCAATATAAGAAATATTCCCATAAAGCAATACGTTTTGTAGAGTACACAGCATTGAGTGCCATACCGATATAGTATCTTAACGTATCATAACTTGTAATTTATCATTATTTTATCACGTTTCAAGATCACTGCTGTCACTTAATTCTCGGATCAATCTGTCGTTGTGAATCCTAAACCAAAGTCACTTGCCTCCCATTTTATGTAAATTCAACTAACTTAATGGTAACATACCGTTAATAAATCAGCAATTTTTTTCATATGTCAAATGTCCTTATTTCTTCTTTTTGTTTTACAAGACAAAAAAAAATAAGTCAGCAAACTGACTTATTTTCATTTTATTTTGATATCTCTTGTTCTTTTAACCAACGTTTTTCTTTTTCTGATAACTCCGCCTTTGCAAGCAGGTCTGGACGTGTTTTCGCTGTACGAAGAATCGACTGCTCTCTTCTCCATTTTTCAATATTTGCGTGATGACCGGATAACAATACTTCCGGTACTTTTTTATCCATAAATGTCTCTGGTCTTGTATATTGAGGATACTCTAACAGATTATCCTGAAAGCTTTCAAACTCTGCAGAAACATCATTATTTAATACGCCTGGAATCAATCTTGAGATACAATCGATCATGACACATACTGGCAATTCACCACCAGTTAAAACATAATCACCTATCGACACGTAATCTGTGACTACTGTCTCCAGTACTCTTTCATCGATTCCTTCATAATGACCGCAAAGGAAGATCAATTCTTCTTCTTTTGCAAATTCTTCAGCCATCGTCTGGTTAAAGGTATTTCCCTGAGGTGTCAAATAGACAACACGAGGTTTAATCTGATCATTGCCAGTGCGCTCCTTAATGGAATTTACAACAGCTTCATGAGTCAGGTAAACTGGCTCTGCAGCCATGACCATTCCAGCTCCACCACCATATGGATAATCGTCAACGCGACGATGTTTATCTTTCGTATAATCACGAATATCGACAGCATTAATGGTTAAAAGCCCCTTATCGATTGCACGTCCAATTATACTCGTGTTCATTGCCTGATTTATCATCTCAGGAAACAATGTCATTACATGAAAATTCATTCTTTTCCTCCACTACTTTTATCAAAGTTTATCAGTCTCGTTATTGACGAAATCTGATTAATCAGTCATCATTCCATCAAGTAAATGAAGTTCAATTTTCTTTTTTTCAATATCAACTGCTGTCACACACTGGTCAATATAAGGCACAAGTACTTCTTTGCCATTTGCTCTCTTGAATACGAATACATCGTTCGCACCAGTCTGCATTACTTCTGTTAACTTGCCAACTTCTGTTCCATTCTCTGTATAACCTACACAATCGATCAAATCACAGATAAAGAACTCATCCTTTTCTAATGGAACTGCCTGATCACGAGTAACAAGCAAATCTTTTCCTTTATACTTTTCAATATCATTTATATTATCAATTCCCTTGAACTTGAGAATTGCAAACTGCTTAAAGAACTTCACATTCTCAACTTCTAATGCAAGCTTTTCTTTTCCAGTATCTAATAGAACTTTCTTTAACTTTTTGAATCGGTTCACATCATCCGTAGTCGGAAATACTTTTACTTCTCCACGGATGCCATGTGTTGACGATATAACGCCTACTCTTAATAAATCTTCCATTGTAATTCACCTTTCACGTTTTCTTTTATTTATGCCTCATTCGACATCTTTTAGGCATTTGCGAAGTAATACAAATTATTTTGCAACTGAAAAACTTCAGTTTCATGTTGCTTTGACCATCTTGTTTTCTTGCTTAGGGCAAATCATACTAAAACATCGCCATGATACCCAAATTGCCACTCAAATTCCCGTTTTCATCGTTGTTTTGGGCATCATAGCATTCATACACCTTCTTTTGCCCACCAATACCATAAAGGAGTGGGCACCAATCTTTTATTATCAATAAATATACCCAAAATGCAATATTTCACGCCTCTAAGAAGCCTGTTTCATCTATATTTGGGCATGCTCATTTTAAAATCCACTTCTGTGCCCAAATTTAGATATTTTTTAGCTACGAAATTTGTATCTCTACCTAGCCAACCACGTTTATATTTCTTCGCAATTACCTACACTCTATGGCTGTATAGTTTCCCTTAAAATCATTAATCTCTTTTCACCTCTATTATAACAGAAAAAGAGCACAACAAACCATCCGATTATATCAATGGAAGAAACCACCAAAACAAGTTTCTTCACACAAATCATCATAGTTTGCTGCGCCCGTGTTAGTAACATAAATAGCTACAACATTATCATCTACTGCAGTATCTCTACTACAACTTTCTTGTCATCCTTTGTTGCGGCAGCTTTCACTACGGTACGAATAGACTTCGCGATACGACCCTGCTTGCCAATTACTTTACCCATATCTTCCGGCGCAACTTTCAGTTCAACAACGATAGATCTTTCTGTTTCAGTTTCTGTTACAACTACTTCTTCCGGATGATCAACGAGTGACATAGCAATTACTTGAACTAATTCCTTCATTACTCTCACCTCCGACTATTTGATACCGGCCTTTTTGAATAATCTAGCGATTGTTTCAGTAGGCTGTGCACCGTTTGCTAACCATTTTTTAGCTGCTTCTTCGTCTACGGAGAAAGCACTTGGCTCCTGAGTTGGATCGTAAGTACCAATCTCAGCGATGAATCTACCATCTCTAGGTGCTCTAGCATCAGCAACAATTACTCTATAGAAAGGAGCCTTTTTCTGACCCATTCTCTTTAATCTAATTTTTACTGCCATTGTATCTTTCACCTCCTTAAAATTTTCCATCAAATAATTCTTTGACTTTTATATATTGAATTGCATGCTAAAAGCATAACAAGACAAACCTGGTTGATAGTTGCTCTTATAATCCGAATGGAAGCTTAAATCTTCTCTTGCTCTTTCCACCCATCATACCAGAGAACTGCTTCATCATCTTACGAGATTCACCAAACTGTTTTACTACTCGATTAACCTCAGAAATATCAACACCAGCACCATTTGCAATACGTTTCTTTCGAGATGGGCTCAAGATATCTGGATTTCTACGTTCTTCTTTTGTCATAGAATGGATGATTGCTTCCATCTGAGCGATAGCTTTTTCACCTTCTGCCCAATCCACGTCTTTTAAGTTAGCTTTGCCACCAAGGCCACCTGGCAACATATCCATGATTTTTTGCATACCGCCCATTTTTTTCATCTGTTGCATCTGCTCAAGATAATCATCGAAGTCAAATTCCGCTTTCTTAATCTTACGTTCCAGTTCTTTTGCTTTGTCTTCATCGATTTCAGCCTGAACCTTATCGATTAAAGTAAGAACATCACCCATACCAAGAATTCGAGATGCCATACGATCTGGATAGAATTGCTCTAAATCAGATAACTTTTCCCCCATACCAATGTATAGGATTGGTTTTCCTGTAACCGCACGGATGGATAAAGCTGCACCACCACGAGTATCACCATCTAATTTAGTTAAGATAACACCAGTAATACCAATCTTATTATTAAATGTTTCTGCAACATTTACAGCATCCTGACCAGTCATTGCATCTACGGTTAAGATGATATGATCCACTTTAATATTCTCTTTAATCTCAACAAGCTCATCCATCATTGCTTCATCAATATGAAGACGACCTGCAGTATCGATGATCACAACATTGTTGTTATTCTTTACTGCGTGCTCCATAGCAGCTTTTGCAATGTTTACTGGCTTGTGGTTAGTTCCCATAGAGAATACAGGAACCCCTTGCTTATCACCGTTGATCTGTAACTGATCAATCGCAGCCGGACGATAAATATCACATGCTACAAGCAACGGACGCTTACCTTTGGATTTAAACTGACCTGCAAGTTTTGCAATCGTTGTTGTTTTACCAGCCCCCTGCAAACCACACATCATGATAACTGTCATCTCGCCGCCTGGGTTAAATGTAATCTCAGTTGTCTCATCCCCCATTAATCGAACGAGCTCTTCATTTACGATTTTAATTACCATCTGACCTGGAGTTAAACTTTGCATAACGTCCTGACCAATGGCTCTTTCTGTAACTGTATTAACAAAGTTTTTTACGACTTTAAAGTTAACATCGGCTTCTAACAATGCCATCTTAACTTCCTTTAATGCAGACTTTACATCACTTTCGGATAATTTACCTTTACCACGAAGGTTTTTAAATACATTTTGCAGTTTCTCTGATAAGCTTTCAAATGCCATAAGAACCTCCTAATATTATAATTCATTCAGAATATCCTCAGATAACTGTTCCAATTCAAGAATTCTGCTGATATCGTTTGTCCTACGGATATCTTCTGAAATCGACTTAATCTGATTCACTCTCTGCTTTGTGAAATCAAACTTTTTCACCAAACAAAGTTTTTCTTCATACTCTCTAAGCTTCTTGGAGCAACGTTTCACTATGTCATGAACACCCTGCCTACTAAGACCGGTTTCATCTGCAATCTCACTCAATGATAAATCATTTAGTACATAATCTTCAAAAATCTGTTTTTTATGCTCTCCTAATAACTCACCATAAAAATCATACAACCGAGATAACTCCATGACTTCCTGTAGTTTATCCGTTGTTTTTCTATCTATTGCTTCCATAAGCTCACCACCTGTAAAGTAATTTTCTTTACATTGGTAATTATATGCGATGTATTAGTTGATGTCAAGCAAATTTCTTTACAATACAACTTTACTTAACTTTTTAAGAAAACGTAATCATAAAATCAAAAGAGACTTCAGGTAAAGGTATTTGATATTTTTCCAATAAAGCTGGGCCACATGAATTAGAACCAACCCCTGCCATCATGGAGTCGATGCAGATCACGTTCGCATCACATCTTTGCAATTCATAGTTATGTTTCTTACTTGTAAGTTCTTCTTGCGTATAGATCGAAGCATTAAATGAGAAATCATTCTTTCCTTCCAAAAAGATCATTACATCCTTATTCCCCACCTGTGCATAACGACAGCCCCAATGAGAGGAATTTTCCTGTGGACGGATATAATCCTCATGCATCTGATCAATCTTCGATGTAAATTTACCAAGATAAGAAGCCTGATGTTTATCAATATAGCTCTCACATGGACCATATCCGTAATAGGTAACTTCATCCAGTGTTCTATCAATAAATAAACGCAATCCAAAACGAGGAAGAAATGTTACTTTATCATCCATTGTCATCTTTGCAGTGACCTGAAGTTCTCCAGCATCATAAATACGATATTCCACCGTACCTTTTGCAAAAGGACGATATTTACTCCAACCGAAGGATTCTAAAACACAAATAATAATTCCACCCTCCATCGGTTCCAAAGTTGTTTGATATACTTTAACAACATAATCCATCAGATGAAGTCGATTCCATTCCTCTCTCATCGTGTCATTATCAATTGGAGCACGGTAGAAATTCAGCGCCATGGGACGTTGTAAGATTTCTTTATTTTTGTAGCATATCGATTCAATTTGTCCTGTTCTGCGATTAAAAACATATGTTATATTCTCTGCAATTATCGTATATTTTAAGTATTCTTCATGAATCTTAAGCCGATTACTTGTCTTGGCAGGCTTACCATAAACTATCTTTGTACTTCTTGCAATTCCTTCACTTGCACCCGCAATCTCAACTCCTTTCCAACAAACCTGATCAAAACAGATTTCTTCGCCTTTCTTACACCATAAAAGATCTTGATTCGCTTTAAATATAAATCTTATCAGAATATCAGGTTCTGTAAAACCACAAACTTCATTAATATGGATTTGCGCATCACCCATAGGTGCTAATAAATATTCTACTTGTCCCGACCCAATCATGTCTCCTGCTTTTGTGATTTCATAAAAACAGTCCATATAAGAATTTGCATATTCAAAGCATAAGAAACTATGAAATACAAAATCCCCCTCTACCTCGGCTTTTTCGACACGAACAGGACGGTACACTTGTTTGACTTCCTTTAAGCCAGTATGAGGAATCCGATTCGGATAAGTAAGTCCATCCATACAGAAGTTCCCATCATTATGACGTTCTCCAAAATCGCCACCATATCCATACTTTGGATTACCATCTTCCTGATAACCAATGATCACACTATGGTCACTCCATTCCCAGATAAAACCACCGCATAAACGCTCATTGCCGTAAAATAGATTATGATATTCTTCCAAATCTCCAGGCCCATTTCCCATAGAATGACAGTATTCGCATAGAACAAGCGGTCTTTTTTCTGTCTCATCATGCAAGAATTTCTCTTTAATCTCTTCACAGGAAGGATACATTTTTGATACCACATCCAAAACCTTGTTAGAAGTTTCGGTTAGATGATACATGCTTTCATAATGAAGCAATCTAGATTCATCCAAGAATTTGACCATAAGTGTAGCATCTAAAATATTTTTTCCGTATCCGGATTCATTTCCCATGGACCAGAACAGGACACATGGGCGGTTATAATCTCTTGTCACCAGTTTTTTCGCCCGATCCAGAATAGCTTCATGAAACATTGGATTATCAGCAATCATTGCCATTCCACCTAACCCTTTATCCCAAGTCCAGTGGAAATCATTATATACTTCTACACAGCCATGACATTCCAAATCAGCTTCATCGATCACATAAAGTCCCAAACGGTCACATAATTGATAAAACAAAGGTGCATTCGGATAATGAGACGTACGAACACCATTGATGTTATGCTGTTTCATCATCGTGAGATCCTGATACATCTGCTCATACGAAGCAACATAACCAGTTTCTACATAACTATCATGTCGATTGACCCCATGAAACTTCACCGGCTTCCCATTGAGCAAGACAACTCCATCTTTCACTTCGATCTTACGGAATCCAACTAGTTCGCCTATCTTCTCTTCTTTTGTCTCAATCACTAACTGGTACAAATTTGGAGTTTCCGCCGTCCACAACTTTGGGTTTTGGATTTCTTCCTGAAACGTATGATTCTGCTGCACCAGTTTCGAGAAAATGATGTGTCCATCCAGATCATATAAGGTAACCTTTGCCTCACAGCCAAATAACTGTAAGGAGAATTCAGAAGCAGTCATAGTTTCATTCATTATGGTATGTATTTTGTAATCAGTAATACGCTCCTTCGGTCTTGATAAAACATAAACATCTCGAAAGATGCCAGATAGTCTGATCTTATCCTGATCTTCGAGATAAGAGCCATCACACCATTTTAAAACAACAACTGTAATTGTATTTTCACCATTATTTAATCGGCTAGTAATATCATACTCTGCTGTTGCATGAGAAACTTGAGAATATCCTGCAAATTGTTTATTGATAAATAAATAAGCGCAGCTATCCACTCCTTCAAACACGAGGATTCGATCTTTTCTATCACTTTGATAATCGTAGGTAGTCTGATATACGCCTACTGGGATATCATCTGGAACATACGGAGGGTCAAATGGAAATGGGTATGGAACATTTGTGTACTGAGCTCGATCATATCCATGTAACTGCCAATTGCTAGGTACCAAGATGTTTTCTGAAAACTCTGTCTCTAAAAATTCGTCCTCTAAGTCTATGATGCTGTCATAATATCGAAACTTCCACTCTCCATTGAGAAGTTGAAACTCCTCCGAGTTCTCTCGTCTTGCAAAAGGATCTTGTTTGGTTCCAAATGGTATAAAATAACAGTGGTCATCCAGCGTATTGATATGTAGTATTTCTGGATTTTCATGATAGATTAGCTTACTCTTTGTAGTTCCAGGTTTGGATATTCGTTGTAAATCCATAAAATGATGTCTCCTTTCCAACTAGCAAAATATTACATTCAGCTCCTACTCTATTACTGATAGTTTATCCTTGATTTCTTCCATCACAGTTTGAAACTGCTCCTGCTGTTCCATAAATAAGGAGTGACCAGAATCCTTGACCATATATAGCTGCTTTTCTGGAGCTTGAACCTTTTTATAGAATTCCTGTACCAATGGATAAGGGCTTACCCAGTCCGTATCTCCCTCGATTAAGTAGAATGGAACCGTATACTCATATCCTAATTCGTCCACATGAAAAATATTAAATAAGTATTTTTCAAGATTTTTCTCTATTTTTGCAAATTTATCCCGCTTCATGATTGCCCATCTTGCTTCATTAAAATTCGTAGCTTTATCCATTAAGAAAAGATACATCTGCTCTGTAAAACTCATGCGATTCTGAGAAGATAAGTATTTTGATTGTAATTCTTTAAGATGATCAAAGTTATTCCAATCAATATTTTCGTAATCACTATGATTTTGATATTCCTCTAGATACTGTTTCAGCTTATTAACATCCTCATCATTTCCAGCCTGTAACGCCTGATCGATTGCCTGATTGGATGCTAGTATGGTCCCTTTTGTAAAATCAATAACCTGTCCGGTTCCTATGTATGCAAGTACTTTCTCGGGATGTTCTTTACAATATTGTGTTCCTAATACCGTTCCCCAAGAGTGTCCCATAATAATGATCTTATTCTTTTGAAATCTTTCTCTTAATATATCCACCAGTTCATCTAGATCAGTCATTAGGAGTTCTTCCGTAACATCCGCATAGATATTCTTATAATATGTATCACCACAACCTCTTTGTTCCCAATGAACAAAAGTATAGTCATCTTCTAAGCCCTTTTGCATATAAGATGCATAAGAAAGGATTGGATTTCCAGGGCCACCATGTAAGAATAAAATTACTGGATTCTTCTGATCCTCTCCTCGAATCATAATCCGTTGCTTGATTCCACCTAATTCTAAATATTCGATTTTTTCGATTCCATTTTCCGTCGTTATCTTTGCCTGCTGTGACTTTATCGCTCTCATAATAAAAAATATAAGTTCTGCCAACACAATTATGGCACAAATTGCAATAAGTACACTTTTCAGTACCTTTACTAGCTTATTTCCCAGTGTTTTCATCTGTTTACGCCTCTCTTGCATTTACTATTAATATCCATATATAAACTTAAGCATAACAAACTTCATGGTAGAAATCAACAACCGGATTCACAAAACAAAAAGAGCATAAAAAACATCTTGATTTTTCAATCATAACCGTTTATTATGCTCTTCTATTTTGTTAATACACAATATGAATTATTTGTTGATACCAGCTTTTTTGAATAATCTTGCGATTGTTTCAGTTGGCTGTGCACCGTTTGCTAACCATTTCTTAGCTTCTTCTTCATTTACGTTAAATGCACTTGGTTCCTGAGTTGGATCATAAGTACCGATTTCAGCGATAAATCTACCATCTCTAGGTGCTCTTGCATCTGCTACTACTACTCTATAGAAAGGTGCCTTTTTCTGACCCATTCTCTTTAATCTGATCTTAACTGCCATTGTATTTTCCTCCTATCATCAGGTTTTACCTGTAAAGTAATTCTCTTTACAGTCTGTATTATATACAATCGAAAAGAGATTGTCAAGTATTTTTCTTTACATTATTTAATTATTTCTCTTTCCATATATGTTATAATTTATATATAAAATAGGTAATTGCGAAACTCGCGATGCTCGTTCGCAATCTTGAATCAAAACAAGGAAGAATTCGTGCAGAGCACGAATTCTAAGATGAGAAGTGGATAACTAACGATTGTAGGCGCACTTTAATAAGCCATAGGCTTTACAAAGTTGGTAAGACCTAAGCAATGAGTGGTTTCAGACTTCGTATGTATTCATGATGTTTGATTTTGTCTGCAAGAACAACTGTAATGAGTTGGGTGATACCAGCAAGAATTAAGTCTGCATGCAATGTTTTCTCATTCTGAGTACGACGTCCTGCAAGGCAGAGATTATCTTTTATGTGATTGATATCTCTTTCTACAGCAGTTCTGATTTTGTAAGTGTTTTCCCATTCTTCGGTTCCACGAATGATTCCGGGATAAGCGCGAAAATCTTTTTCAGGATAAACATAAATCATACGTCCACACTCAGAATTAGTACAGGGTTTATCGCAGATACAATGTCTATGATATTTTCCGGTTGATGCATCCTTAACATACTTTATTTTAGGACAGATAAACTTATATCTTTTCAAACCATTTTTTCTTGTAGATGTGCCTTCATGCTTCATTGGAAGTGAATTATCATTAGGACAACAGGGGATGCCGTTTTCATTGACTGTATAATCAGGATTTCCTAATCCAGATCTAGAATTAAGAGGAATGTATGCTTTTGCGAAGTGTTTATTTTTGCCTAAGGTATTGCCTGTTAGCAGTTCTCCATAAAGCTGACAGGAGTCAAATGCTGCATCACCAAGAAATGTTTTAGGATTCATAAGCGGATGTTTTGCAAAGAAATCTTTTAGTGTAGGAATGAGTAATTTAGCATCATGAACACACTTATCTTCATCAGGAGAATCAGATTTCTTTTCTACAACGATTTCAGGATGAGAGGTCATAAAGTCTTTGTTGTAAAAAGATATATGTCGGATGATGCCAAGACCATTGGTAACAATACCAAACTTGAAGACATAGCAAAAATGTCCATTGATATACAGTTGCTTGATTTCAGGATTGGCAGAAGCATGG
>JAQXNU010000205.1 GCA_029098165.1 Clostridiales bacterium | reverse complement strand
ATAAGAGTTCAATAGTAAAAGATAATGAAATTAAGTTGTCTTTAGATATAAGCAGATTTGCATCAGGAAGAGATGGAAAGACTATAGATACATTAGAAGGATTTTTGAAATATTTTAATCCAAATAACGAATTTACAAAAGAAAATGTTGCCTCAATTTCGGATGAAGAAGTGTTATTTAGTGATTTGCCAAAATTCTCAAATTGTTTTTGTTTAGATATTGCAGAGGGTGTTATTTTGAAAAAGATATGTTTGAGAATGTTAGGGACGAAAGATATAATGAGACCTATCGAAGTCGAGTTAGCTGATGAGAATTCTCAAAATGATAAACTAGAAGAAAAAATTAATGAGGTTAATGAGAATAAAAATCATCAAGTATGGAAAATTGTTGAAGTTGTAAAAGATAGCATTAAAAAATCGAAGATGAATCAGGAAGATTTGAAAAAATTAAATGTGTATTCTGGAAAAGATGACACTATTTATAATAAGTTAGATAAATTTATAACTATTAAGATAGGGGAGAACATATGAGTAATGAAACAGGTGCAAAATCATTAAATAATATAATTGATGGTAAAAAATTTTGTATTCCAATGTATCAGAGAAATTATAAGTGGAATTCTGATGTTGCTGAGAAATTAGTGACGGATATTATTTCAAGCTATGAAATAAAAAATGATACAAATAAATCATTAGGTCTTATTACATTATACCATGATGAGAACAAAAAAAAATACGATGTTATTGATGGACAACAGAGATTTACAACACTGGCTATTTTGTTGACATTATTGAATAGTGAAAAAAATATTGATTTAGCATTTGAAAGAGATGATGATAATGATAATAAGCGTTCACTTGCTGTAAAAGAGAAGTGTGATTGTGCTTGTACTGATGTTAATAGAATAAATCGTAATAGAAAAAAGATGCTTGAGGTATTAAGAAATAAATATGGAGATGATTCGAAAATTCCTAAAAGTGCTTTAGCATGTTATATTTTGAATCATGTAATAATGCTTAGCAGTATTGTTAACACTTTACCAGTAGAAGAATTTATGAATCTTAACGCATATAAAACAGCTTTCTCAATATGTGACCATATAAGAGCAAATCTAATAGCACTTAATTCATTTCATAAAGATGATTTAGAGAAGGAAAATGTGGCACCAATTTTGGCAAGATGCTTAAGTAATCATTCCTATAAAACGGCGGTTGCTATTTTATATAATGAATTGCAAAAGAAATTGTATGAAATAGAGAAAGAAGAAGGAACATACAAAAGTGTGTATGACCTGCTAAAGGCACCCGAAATAGTTATTGAACCTGGGCAGGAGTCACGTATTAATATCTTGTTCGGAGCCATGCTCAAGCCAGGTGCACAGAACTATGATTCAGGAGAGATAACTGAAAATTTGGATTTCTGGATAAAAATGTTACAGAGATTAGCTTTTGTTAATAAAATATTGGATGAGTTAAAGGAAGAGTTTGATAGAGGAGAATATCATTCATTTAAGCAGATAGATGATTATCAAAAGCTGACAAAAAAGTCATTTATTAGAGAAGTTTTTGACGGAATTGATAATGATTGGGATTCCCAAACTCTTGCAAAAGAAATTCAAAAATATACCAATATAGATAGCGTTATTATCAGATGTTTACAGCAGGATTCAAAGAAGTTGGCAAATAGATATTTGGAAGCATTTGTTTATTCCAATGTTAATTCGGAATCATTTAAACAGGCGGATAATGAAAAATGGAAGAAAGTTGCACTTGCTCAAATGCCATTAGAGGATGTAGTAGAAGAAATAAGTGGATGTGGAAGGTATATTATTGATCGATATGAAATAGAACACAGAGAAGATTTGAATGTCAATATAGATATTCCACCAGTGTTGGATTTGGAGGATCGTGAGAATATAAATTTTGGAGGTTCATTAGATTTACAAGAATCAGATGAGATAAGTGTTGGTAAACTGTTTGAATATAAAATAAGAATTCCGGTAATTCAAAGGGATTACTGTATGGGAGCAAGAATTACTGGAAAAAATGATTTCTTATCTTTTTTGCTGGATGGATATGAAAAAGATATGAACGATTCTAATTTGGGTAAATTATCTGCAAGTACTGTTTTATTATCAGTTTCTGAAGTGAATGATAATAATAAAATACTATACATTTTTGATGGACAGCAGAGAACTTTCACTTTGTATAATATCCTGAAATATTGTGGATGTGAGATGAAGGAATACAATTTTGTTGGAAGGGAAAGTGAAAATAGAGACATTGAAAGCAATTCACATGGAAGCCCCTATTCAAAAGCAGCAGTAGATAATCTTAAATGCATTTTAGAAAAAAAGATTAAGGACAAAAAAGATTTTGCTGAATACATTAAAGAAAAAGTATTTTTGAAGGTAAAGATTGTTGATAATGTGTCTGGGGCAGAACAGTTTTTTATGGACATTAATGGTGGTGTTGCATTAAAAAAATATGAAATATATAAGGCTATGTTATGCGACAGACTATCAAAACTAGGAAAAACAGATGTGGTTAGAAAAATAGAAAATAAATGGCTGGATTTTTTTTACAAATACAGAAAAGATTATTTGAAAGTTGTAAATATTGAAAATGATGAAAGGGATGATGAGGAATTATTAGAAATACGATTTATAGAGTATGTATGTCGGTTTGTATATCGGATGAATCATTATGGGGCAACATATGAGGATATATGGGAAAAGAACGAATCGGGTGAATTTGATAAAAAAGATGAGAAAAAATATGGGAAAAGTGATAGCTGCAATGAATGCGAAGAACTACTGTCATTTGATGAAATCGAGTCAAAGGGAGATTTGATTGCAAAATTGAGTTATATTAGTGACTTGAATGAGAATGATATTGATAATGTTTGTACCATAATGGAAGCAATTACTAGTGATGAGCTTAAAAAAGGTGAAGATTGTAGTATAGAATTTGAATCTGAGTGGTTGCAGACTAATAGTAAGAATGATGGGGTGTTTATCTACCGTTTAACATGTAAAGGAAATAAACAAAAAATTCTGGATAAAATGGATTATTATGTAATGCGATTTATTTGGTCATTGACAGAGGGCAATAGAGAAATCTTAGAGAAATATTATAGATATAAAGATATTGGTGGTTTAGTAAAAATCTGTGATGATGATCAGATTATGAGGGATATTATATTAACCATATTACAAAAAGATATTCATGGAGATGCTTATCCGTATCAACTTTATTGGGGGAATATTAATTATTTTTATTGTGGATATAATCATAATGGTAACAACGCATCTAATGTTGCAAACAAAAGTATAAATAATAAATATGTTAAAGAAATTCCCGCATATTATTATAATGAATTACCTTATGAAGACAAATGTGTTAGATTACAGTATCTTCAGGAAAAGGCTCGCCCAGAGAATAGCAATGACGCTCTCTTTTTTGCACTTGTTAAGAATAATTTTGTTGGTCAGATAAAGTACGAAGATGGTAAAAATAGTAATGTTTGTTTGTTAAGTGGAGACTTGAGCGGATATAAATGTACAAATCGAACTGAGGCGTATTGTTTGGTATACATTACGGATAAAATAAAAAAATGTGATTAATGCATATATTATTATCATCATGCAAGGTGTATTTTTGCGATTTGCCAAAACAAACAGGTTATAGATGTATTTACGTAAAAAATATGGTCGATAAATTCCCATACACGGACATAGCCTAAAATCGTCTTTGATATGTTTCCACGCACGGACAAAAGGAGAAAAATCGGTATGATAAGTTTCCGACTACGAACAAATGGGCAAAAATGCAGTGGATATGTTCCCTGTTACGAGCGAACCTCTAAAATTGCGGGTATTGTTATCCATAGTGTTTTCTCAACCCATGTGGAGACGGTGGTAGCGATGTCGAGGGTGAAATAGTTTAGTGGTAGAAATGTCATAGAATAAAGGATTTAAGGCCAATGGTAGTATTTTAAAATGCTGCTGTTGGTCTTTTTTTTTGAATTGAGGCACAGGACTGTCTTTAGATATTTGCGTGGTAAAACTTCTAGAAGTTTAGAATAATGTACCACTTACTGATTATTTCGCATCAAGGAATCCGGAACTGAGTTGTGCTCAGTTCCGTTGAATTGCTTTTACGTACCATCGGTACGCCTTTGGATTCCACTAAATTTTATCTTTTTGAACAATACTCACGCATGTTGGTCTTACCTGTTTCAATCCAGGTGGTGTTGTATGCATATCGATCTACAATGGCTTCTGCATAAACACCCTGACCAAGCTTCTTAATCCAGTCCTTCTTGGAATACTGGGTGCAGAAGATGGTGGATGTAGTATCTGATCTGCGCTCTGTTAGTTCAAACAGAAAATGCAGCTCATCTGCAGAGATATCAGCCATGAGCCATTCATCAAGGATGAGAAGAGGAATCTTTGCATACTTGTAAAAACGCACATTATACCAGGCAATTTCTGCAGTTTATTTCAGGCGAAAAATTCTGCTATAGTGTGCGGTAAAAATAGATGCCGCATGCTATTTCGGGAGAAACCGCAGACTATCGTAGCCTTATTTCAGGTCAATCTGTGAATGATTGGATTGAAATAAGGTCACGAAACATTCCGTGACCTTGGATTTTGGAGTTTATGTAGTTTCATCAATGGAATCAAGTGCTTTGATTCCACTTACAAGAGTTTCAACATCGACAGGGTTTTCTAGATGTCTTGAAATCCTTTCAGCATTCCAAAAGGTATCTGATCGATAGGATAATTCACATCCAAAATCCATGTTGGGAACACACAGATAGTTACCACACTGGTAATGTCCTGTAATGATGTGAAAATAAGTTCCTCTGGCAGTGATAACCGCTTCTTTGTGATAAGAACTTTGGGAGAGAATGAGAATCTCACCAGACCATGGTTTCTTTCCACAGGTATGACTAGTATTACATTGAAAGAGCATAGATGGCACCTCCTAGGCAAATGGATTCTGATTGGTAACGGCAGCAAGTATGACATCTTCATCAATGACTTTTTTCTGAAGCTTGTTTACGGTTACATGATTGCTGTAACCCTCACAAAACTTTGTGTATCCCATAGAGATAGAATCATCTTCCAGACATTTGTCCTTGTACTCCTGCCACAGGAGTTTGAGCGTTACGCCTGTTTTTCTAAGCTCCTGATGAATGTAATCATAATCAGGATCCTTATACAGGTCATCTACGGCATGTTTGTCTGGATAAAACATACGATAGACTTCATTTTCGTCAAGGAAACGGATATCCTGATAGGTTATCCCCTTTTCATCAGCTATATGAAAAAAATCGCTGACAGAGGTCCTTGACATATGTCTTGTGGATGCAATCCCATTCCGGGACATATGAGCATCTCGAAGCTCCAAAATGAGCTTCACGTTGATTTTGTTGGCCATAATTTTGGCCTCCTTTCGTTAGATTTGAAACAATAACGTTCCAAACGTTATTCTAACGAAAGTGGAATCATTGTGCGAATTGTTGTTACGTGGAATCATTGCGCGTACTGGTGGAACTCAAATGCGTATCGGTGGACCCGAAAGGGCGAAATATTCAACTTACAAGAAACAATTAATATGTGCATTTAGTCAATTATAGTTTGATTAATACTTGATTCATAAACTGAAGCAATTATAAAAACAAGTATTGACAAAGTATAAAGCTTTGTCATATACTTGATATATGAATTATAAGCAGATTAAATATCAAGTATGGAGGTGCGATATGTATATTTATAACATTCCAATGAAATTTCGTTATGCTTGTAGCGGCATAAACTATAAGGAGTATAGTACTGAATTAGAAAAAGGTCAGGAATTATACAACCTTAGAGCAAGTAAGATGAAGAGGGCAAGAAAAATCGCTGAAATCAAATATGATACGGACGGATTCGAAATTATTCTTGAATCGAGAGATGAACTTGTCAATCCATCAAAGGCATTGGCAGTGTTCTCACAGGAACTTGCAAAAATGGATACGTTGGCAGAGTTCAAAGATTCTCAAAATCACTTGTTATGTAATAATGGTCAGGCTACAGAAATTGAAAGAGAAGAAGCGTTGTTTAATGATTCGACAAGTGAGATACTTAAAACTGTAATTGATATCTTTATGAATGTCAGTGTATCAGATAGTGTATTTGTAGCTTCGGGAAGAAAAGATGCACAGAATAAGATTATCGAAGTTTGCAGAGAGTTCAAATCATTAGAATAGGAGGGATTGCATATGATGTGGGATATAATCAATGAAATCAGACGAAGAGGTACAATGAATGGTATTGATGTGAGCGATTATAGTATTCACTCACTAGGAAGAAAAAAAAAATCTGCAGGTGGTTGTATTGCAAGGGCAATACAATACGGCCATATACAGATTGTAAATACAATTTATATCAATGGTAAGCAAGTTAACATATACGCTTAAGTAAAAAGAAGATGGAGCTGTGGTACGAATATAATCACAGCTTCTAATAAGTCTTGATGAGCAAGGCTGGGCTAATGTCGATGAGCTTACAATTGATGAAAGGAAAAATATTTTTTAAATTCAAACGAAGGATTTTTGATCTACATACGACTACCCTTATGAAGCAGGATAAAATGTTCAGAAAGGAGTGGTCATAGGAATGAATAAATATATACTTCGGACCAGAAATTTGACAAAATCTTTTGGCAAAACAGAGATTTTGCATGGGATTGATTTGTCTATTGAGTATGGCGAGGCTTATGGTCTGATCGGGCAAAATGGAGCAGGAAAAACTACCCTGTTAAGATTGATTAGCGGATTAATGAAGCCCACAAAAGGCACGGTAAATCTTCAGACGGGTAAAACTTTTATTGGATATATGCCACAGAGTTGCCGATTTGATGATAATACAACTGTTTCTGATACAATACGCTTTTTTGCTCGATTGAGGGACGCAGACGTCAAAGAAAGTATTTTACTTGGGGAAAAGCTGAAATTGGATATGAGTAAAAAGGTGAAATATCTGTCACCGGGACAACAGAAAAAGCTACAGATGATTATAGCAATGACAGGTGAACCAGATTTATATATTCTGGATGAACCAACTGCAGGATTAGACCCTAATGCAACACTTGAGATGAAAGGCATTATTAAGGGGATTCACGAAAAAGGGAAAAGCATTATTATTTCATCTCATATTTTGCAGGATATGGACGAGATTTGTACAAATATTGCGATAATGCAAAATGGGGTGCTGACATATAACAATGAAATTGAGACCTGTTATGTTTTCAAAATAGCGGAAATTTCACCACAGGTTCTTGATATGCTATCAAATGATTTCTATCTTTCAGTAGATGAACTTGGAACTACACTTACTGCAAAGATTACCAAAGAGCAAGTTCCACAGTTGATTTCCTCACTGACTACACACAGTATTAGCATATTTGAGGTCACTGCTTCCAATGTGAAACGCATAGTACAGGAACACCTTCATTTGATAGTGTCAAATGACCTATGAAAAACTGAGTCAAAGAAAAAAGGCTCAGATGAACCTTGAAAGCTGCAGATATTTTAGGTTGTGGTGACTTGCCGCCACCCTTGACAGCACGAAAAAGAACTGCTGTAGGTTAATCACCGACGGCGAAGAACTCAAGAACAGTTAGAAATTCTTCCGTCGATCACAGCAGTGTAGCAGTTCTTTTTCGTGCCATCAAGGGCAAGCCGCTTTGCGGTGGCTGGGTTATTGACCTCCGGCTTGGAATCTAAGAACAGTTAGTGGTTTCGCCGTTTTGTATGTTTTGGATTGTTTGCTGACCAAGGTAGATAAGAAGTTGCCATTTGGCGGGCATATTGTCAGCACCATTTATTATATCGACTTTGTTTAGAACCTGATATTTATTGTGCTTGTGTGGGCGAAGAAAGTTATAATAAGCCACCCACAAGGCAAGGTCATAGTTGGCACCATCATAGCTATCAAAGCCGTTTGTTGGACGGTAAGAAGCTTTGTAGGTACGGTTGAGTCGCTCGATCATCTGTTTGTATGGACGATATTCCTTGGATACTTCATCATCGTTGGTGAGACCGATTACCTGTGTAATGCTGAATTTAAAGTTGTCTTTGAATCTTTTGGCAAACTCCATTGCAGCTAATGGATAAGCACTGTAGCCGTCAGCAATAAATTTGAAGTTTTTAGGAAGTTTCTTAAAGTGTTGGAAAGCCATTCGCATGGCAAGAATACAGGGACCTACACTTCGGTTATCAGATACTTGATAACCGATGATGGAACGGCTTACCGCATCCATGATGAACCAGATGTAGGCCTTGATACCACGGACTTTGATGTAAGTTTCATCTGCGGTAAAAACTTTACCGAGCTTGTAGTCGTAATTATCAACAAATGGTTTGATACAGATAGCAGCTGTTTTACAATAGTTGGCGATCTGCTGATGAGAGATGCTGATGTTGTAAAGATCTTTCATTGCCTGTGAAGTTTTTCTGAGCGACAACCCGAGATTGATATGAAGTGTTAAGCAAAGTGACATGATATGAGCATTGTGTTTGGAAAACTTCAGGGAGGATGCATGCTTTGGAAGGGAGTTTAAGTCCATGGCAAAGAAATCTACAGTAAATTCACGGTAGATGTAGTGAAGTTTGTATTTATTTTTGCCATAGTCTTCTTTTAGATCTTTTGTATCCACTTTGGAAAGGTTGTGGAGATAGTAAGGACACTTAGGGTTTACGCATTTATGTATGCGGAAAAATTTCCGGTCTTTCTTTGGAACAAGAGTATTCCCACAGTGAGGACAGATCAGTCTGAATGGTGTAGTAACGTGTTCACCGGAAGAAAAGGTCTGGCCGCAGACCTTACACTGGTACTGACCATTACCACCATTATTATCGTAAATGAAATGGTGAGGAGCACCACATAAAGGGCAGACAGTATCCTCAGGAATGGTTTTGCCATTGCGACGTTGGACTGGTTTAACTGGTTTAGCGTACTTCCACTGATAGTATTCGAGAAGAAACTGCCAGTCCTGTTTGATATAGGTTTTAATGACAGGGAGTTTATCTACTTTGAATTTCTGATACTTTGGAGAATGGGAATCATCAAAAGCCCACTGTTTAAGAGGAATGTATCTACAGATAAAATTTAAAAGCCAGCAAATTTGTTTATGTTGGTATTGAATTAATTGAAGTAAATAAAGTATAATGTCCATGAGCATTGTCTCCTTTGTATAGTTGATGTTTGGTCGCGGATATTATACCACAAAAGGGAGGTCAATGCTCTTTTTATTTGTAAACCTCCGAAAAATCAAGGTTTTAAAAGGATTTTTAAAATAAATAATGGGTAGTTTTTGACACTACCCTTCATTTAGAGGAGGTACGAAAATGATAATGAATATTCGATCTCTTTTTAGACGTGATTTAAAAAAAACGATGAATTTGCGCTCGTTGGTTATTTGGATAGCTCTAGCAGGTATGGGAGTATTTTTCTTTTATGCGTCGGGTGGAAAAACAAAATTAGTGGACAATGACAAGATTGAGTTTATCTCGTTGTTTCTTCCACATATGATTTTCGGCTCATGGGCGGTGTTATCGTCATATTTCGATTTAGTTTCATCGGATAGGGAACATAATGTCTTGGACTGTACTATATGCTCAGGCATTCCTAAAACAAGAATTTTTATTTCAAAAGTCCTTGTTGCAGCAGTAATGTCTCTGGTTTTCTCCTTAATTTATATGACACCAGTAACATTTGCTATCATTCGGCTTAGTGGAAACTTTACACATATACTTGTACTGATACAATATTTACTTCCGTTATGGGGGTATATAATGGTTTATGCTGCTATGGGGATGTTGATTTCGGTAATTGCCCGCTCATCCAAGGCAGCACTTATTTGGAGTTTAGCGATAGGATTACTGTTGATGCCTCGTCTCTTTGTTATGATTGTAGAGGGAATCGGAAAAGTATTTGGATGGACAACTCAGATGATTGAGAATTTTAGTATGATAGCACCAGGAGTAATGATGCAGGGACTATCAGCAGTATCAGATCTCTCAAGATTTTCGCTAGCAGCTGTCATTTTCGGTATCAGCATTATATTGTTTCTTACAATTGCATATTTGATTTTTATTAAACAAGATGAATATAATTATGGTGAATAAGG
>JAQXNU010000204.1 GCA_029098165.1 Clostridiales bacterium | reverse complement strand
ATTACAATTGGTGGCCAATCTGCTGGCGGTGGAAGTGTTATGAGTCAGCTTAATTGTCTGGAAAATAAAAGATACATAAAAAAAGCTGTTGTAGAAAGCGGTATGTTTCTATTCCCATATCATGAACCACCTTATGCTTCTGTTGAACTTGCTCAGAAGAATAGTGTTGATTTCTTAGATTATCTTGGCGTAAAATCGGTAAAGGAAGCTAGAGAACTTCCAGCAGAGTACATTCGTGTAAAGAATGAAGAATCTGGTATGATGTGGTGGCCAGTAAATGATGGAATCTTCCAAAAGAAACAGTACATGGAGACTTTCTATACTGGTAAGATTCTGGATGTACCAATGTTCATTGGTAGTACTACTGGTGAGTTCTTCGAAAATGCTCCGGTTACGAATGAAGAAGAACTTGTAGAATTTGCAAAAACACGATTTAAAGATCAAAGCGGCGAATTCTTAAGACTAATCGGTTATGGATCTCAGAATTTTGATGAGATGCTAAAGAATACTTCTGTACAAGTAATGAGGATTCCATTGTTAGAAGCAATGAATAAATTACCTGAGATGGGAAGAGAAAATCCTTTATATTTCTATGATTTTGGACCTTATATTCCAGGGGAAGATAATCCAGGGGCATTTCATTCCAGTGATTTATGGTTTTTCTTCGAGACATTAGCCAAATGCTCTCGCCCATTTACAGGAGTGCATTATGATCTATCAAGAAAAATGTGTAATTATTTATGCAACTTTATCAAAAATGGCGATCCTAACGGTGTAGATGCAGATGGTACTCCAATGGAGAAATGGGAACCATATACGCAGGAGGGACAAGATATTATGGGATTCTATGATACGATAGAACCTAAAAAAGTTACAATGAGCGATTTAGAACAATTCTTTGTTAAGTTCCTTGCTTAATTGTACGAAGTATAAAAAGTGGCTGTTATGAGAGCTAACCTTACTGATAAAAGATTAGCTTACGTAACAGCCACTTTTATCGTAATTTGTTTGTAGGGTATGTTGCAATACAGATATTGCTAGGAAAATAGTTGAATTTCATCCAGTAGTTGGTATACTATTAAAGAAAGTAGTTTTTTAATGAAAACGAAATCATAAAACTATACAATAAGGGATTAAAAATTACGAATATGGAGTTATTCACTGGTAAATACCATAAATAAAGTAGAGGAGAGGAATTATGGTAAGAAGATACTTGAATATTGATGAAATACCTGCAATATTATGGGGAGAAGAATCCGACAATGTCTATATCTATGTACATGGCAAGTTTGGAAGTAAAGAAGATGCAGGTAGATTTGCAGAAATCGTATGTAAAAAAGGATGGCAGGTACTAAGTTTTGATCTCCCAGAACATGGAGATCGAAAGATAGAAAAAGATTGTTTTGATCCATGGCATGTGGTTCCTGAAATGAAAGAAATCATGCGTTTTGTAAAGAGTTCATGGGTGAAAGTATCACTGATGGGAAACAGCATTGGAGCTTGGTTTGCCATGCTAAGCTTTGTAGAAATAAAATTTGATCAATGTCTTTTTGTATGTCCGATCCTTGATATGGAACGTCTGATCATAAATATGATGGAAGATGCTAGCGTGAGTCTTAAGGAATTAAAGGACAAGAAGAAAATCGTTACAGAAAGTGGAGAAGTCTTATCCTGGAAATATCTGATGTATTCGAAAGATTATGCGATTGAACGGTGGAGTTCTCCAACCCATATCTTTTATGCAGAAGAGGATGAATTGACATCAAGAGATACCGTAGATCTATTTGTAGACAAGTTTAACTGTCAGTTAGAAGTATTGAAAAATTCGAAACACTGGATCCATACGAAAGAGCAAGTTGCGGTATTAGAAGAATGGTTGGATAAAAAAACAGATTAGAGGTAATTAGGTTGAGGATTGCTTATGAAAAAACTGCTTAAAAAAATTGAGATCAGTATGGACAATTTCAAAATTAAGAAAAAGCTATATATCATGTATCTGTTATGCGTGTTAGTTCCATTAATTGTAACGGATACTCTTGTGATCACCCTTGTGGCTCATTCGGTCGAAGTCTCCAAACGGCATGAGATGGAAGATGTAGCAAATACGGTAAAATATTATTTTATCAACTGTATTAATAACGCCGATTCGATGACGAAAAGTATTTATACAAGCAAACACATCGATACATTTCTTGAACAGAAATTCTATAATCCAATTGATTACATGAATGGATATCAAGAATTTCAAAAAAATATCCAGTTTGCAACTGGTGTTAACAGTAATAGACTGACTGCAACATTTTATACGAATAATGGCACGATTGTTCCTGGAGGACTTTTAAAAGATATCGCGTCAATCAATCACAAAAGATGGTTTGAACAGTTTGAAATGTCAGGGAAAGAAAAGAAGTTCCTAGTCTTCTATGATGATACGGATAAATATGCAATATCACCGCAACGAAGGATGATGTTCATCCAGAAATTGAATTTTATTAGTCATGGTAATTTCCGAAAATTTGTCGTGGTCGATCTTGATTATAAAACAACGACAAATAACCTTTGTAATATGCATTTTGCAGTACCAGTATATATCTGCTTAGATGGAAAAATCTTAATGTCTAACGATAAGACAAAAAATAATTATAGTATGCCATTTGACGATTATGTGGAGAAGAAGAACTCCCTCGTAATGAACATACAGCTTCATGATAATAACTTTCAGGTTATTATCGAGCACCCTCCGATTGAAGTAATCAGTACAATACGATCGAATTTTCCAATCATAGCGCTACTTATTTTAATCAATATCATCCTTCCTTTGATCTATGTCTGGGGATTTAACCGTTCATTTACAAAGCGATTGCAGGAATTGAGTGATGCATTTAACAAGATTGATGAAGAACGATTATGCGAAATCTCAGATGCACGAGGCAGAGATGAGATTGGAAAACTGATGTTTAATTATAATAAGATGGTTCACCGTTTAAATGATCTGATTCAGAAAGTCTATATCAGTAAGATGAAGGAACAGGAGATGACGGTAGCACGAAAGAATGCGGAACTATTAGCTTTACATAGTCAGATCAACCCTCATTTCTTATTTAATGCCCTTGAAAGTATTCGAATGCACAGTATTATAAAGAAAGAATATGAAACTGCAGATATGGTACAGTGCCTTGCAATCCTTCAGAGACAGTATCTGGAATGGAATGAGGATTATGTTGAGATTGAACGAGAGATGGAATTTGTAAAACATTATCTCGAACTGCAGAAGTATCGATTCGGGGAACGTCTATCTTACGATTTAGAGGTCGACGATTCATGCAAGGAATACCGAATTCCGAAACTGTCCATAGTAACTTTTGTGGAAAATGCATGTGTTCATGGAATTGAAAGCAAATCAGCACCAGGCTGGATCTTTCTTCGTGTCTATTCTGAGCAAAACTTCTTATTTATCGAAGTAGAAGATACCGGTAATGGTATGGAAGAAGAATTTATGTCCAAACTACTCCTAAAGATGAGAGATGCTAATATTACCATGCTGAAAGAAAAAGGACGTGTTGGTATCATTAATGCATGTTTAAGGTTAAAAATGTTTACGAATAATGAAACCAAATTCGAACTAGAAAGCGAAGAAGGAGTTGGAACGATTGTTCAAATGAAAATACCTTTGATTTATGTCGAACAAATGGTATAATGAAAGTGTTAGTTGCTAAAGACTTGAATTTCTTATACTTTTTTCCATAAAATGATCTAATAATGTTATGCAACTAACACAGTTAGCAAAGGAAGGAGAAACACATATGCTGAAAGTACTGTTAGTTGATGACGAGCCATTTATTCTTAAGGGACTAAGTGTTATTATCGATTGGAATAAGACTGGTTATGAAATTATCGGGACTGCCACCAATGGGTTAGAAGCTATCGAATTTCTTAAGGTTCACGAGGTAGATGTCATTATTGCAGATATCAATATGCCAGCTATGAATGGGCTTGAACTGCTAAAAAAGATCAGAGAAGAGAAGATATCGAATGCTTATTATATTATTTTAAGTGGATATGCTACATTTTCTTACGCCCAAAAAGCGATGAATTATGAATGTGTAAATTATATGTTAAAGCCTGTTGATCAACAGGAGCTTCTTAACGTATTAGGAAAAGTAAAAACGTTAAGTGCTAGCAAACAGGAGAAAACCGAAAGAGATAAAAAAATGGAACGCGCATATCTGGATCGTAACTTGATTGCTGTCATCTCAGGAAAATATGATGCAGTTAATTTAGAGTATATAAAGAAACATTTACGTTTTGAGGAATCGGGTAGATATGTTGAGATTGAAATTGACTGGACGGAAGAAGATGAAATATCAGATGCAGAAAAGAGAGGATATCAAAGAAAACTGTTTGATGTCTGCATTGAGTATCTGAAAGATAATTCCAATCATTGTGTGTTTGATGCATCGGGCCAGGAAAAAGTATATGATGTTGGTTTCATTTTTTGTGATTACATGGCAAAAGAACTTGGTATGACGAATAAGGAATATTTAGAAAAATTATTGGAGTATATTAATACAAATGTAAAAATGAAGGTAATCATGCTCGTAGGTAAGACGGTCAACAGTATCTCTAATATTACTAGATCCTATTCCTCGGTTTGCATGATGCATTCCCTTCAAGGATTTCATACAAAAAATGACATTAATTATTATGAAGAAGAGATTCAGTTTAATAACACCGGAATTGTATTGTGCAAAAAGAATATCGATCAGCTGATTAAAGCAATTGAATTAAATGATCACAATGAGATTACGAAAAGCGCGAATCAGTTTTTCGATGAAATGAAGCAAATGGACCTGACAGGTAAAGCAGTAAATTTAAATATCAATTATCTGTTATTTCAACTGATTCATCTGGCAACAGAACAGGATGATTGTATCAATCAAGAGGAAGTTCTACGGTTGATTAGTGAAAGTACGTTTGAAGAAGGTATCATGCGTGGTAGCAAATCGCATATTTGCAGGTTTGCTTGCGAATACGGAGATTATTTAAGTCAGTTGAGGCAAAACGTATCTCATGGTGTTTTGGCGGAAGTAGAAAAAGAAATCCAAAAACGTTATGCCAGTAATCTGACGTTGAAGGAACTTAGCGAGAAGTATTATGTAAATAGTGCATATCTCGGACAGCTTTTTCGAAAAAATTATGGGCAATCCTTTAAGGATTATTTGAATGAATATCGAATGGGCCAGGCAGCTATTCAACTTTTGCACACAGATAAGAAGATCTATGAGATCGCGGAGTCGGTTGGATACCATGATGTTGATTATTTTGTAAACCGCTTTATTCTGGTTAAAGGGTGTACTCCTGCAAGCTTTCGAAAACAATATCGAATAAATACTAAAAAAGTTTAATTAAATAAGCAAATATTTGTACAGTATGTATATCTGAATAAATTCAGTAAATTAACAAATTGTAATTATTAACAAAAAGGTGGGGGAAAATATAGATAATAAATCTATAATTTACCCCACCTTTATATATAGTTTATCGGATTGTTTCATTTCAAAACAACGGTATAATTAATAATATAAAAAAGAAAGGGAGGATATTTTTTATGAAAAAGAAACAATTATTTTCTGTAGCACTTGCTGCTACAATGGTAGTTTCTTCTTTTGCCGCATGTGGTAAAAAGGGTACAGAAGAGACTAACTCCGATCCAGCAACAGAAGCTCCAACAAAGGAAGCTGACAATGGATCTGGTACAACTGCAACACAAGCTCCAACAGACAATGGTTCTAAAGAAATTAAAGAATTTACTGCATTCTTCGCAATTGTTCCAACAACAGAAGTAAATGACGATAATGAAGTTAAGAACATGATCGCTGAAAAGATTGGTGCTAAATGTCAAGAGACATGGTTAGTTGGACAGGAAGCAAAAGAAGCAGTTGGTACATTCATCGCTGGTGGCGATTACCCAGACTTTATGGAAGGCGCTGCTGGTCAGTCACAGTTATATAATGCTGGTGCATTTATTCCTCTTGATGATTTAATCGAGAAATATCCTAATGTAAAGAATTTGTTAAGTACAGCTGACTGGAATGCATTAAGACAAGATGATGGACATATTTACTGGATTCCACAGTTCAGCGCTATGAAGGGTGAAGAAAAATTAACAGTACATAACTATGAAGCATTCTGGATTCAACAAAGAGTTTTAAAATGGGCTAACTGGCCAAAACTTGAAACATTAGATGAGTATTTCGACTTAATTGAGAAATACTTAGCTGAAGGTGAGAAGATTAACGGCATCGACAACATTGGTTTCACAATGCTATGTACTGAGAATACAGATTTCGCACTTGAGAATCCTCCTATGTTCTTAGCTGGATATCCTAATGATGGATGCTGTATCGTTAATACTGATACTTTGAAAGTTGAAGATTACAATAAGAGTGATATTGCACAACAGTACTTCAAGAAGATGAATGAAGAATTCAAGAAAAATGTTATCGCTCCTGAATCCTTTACTCAGACTGTTGATGAATATCGTTCAAGACTTTGCTCTGGTGCAGTTCTTGGTATTGTAGATCAGTGGTGGAACTTCGCTTATTCAGTTAATGATTCATTAAAATCTCAGGGCTTAGATGAACAGGGATGTATGTATGTACCAACAGCTATCACTTTAAACAAGGGTGATAAAGAGCAGTGGCATACATCAGGTGTTGATTTGAACGTATCTAGTGGTATCGGTATCACAGTTTCTTGTAAAGATCCAGATGGCGCTATGAAGTTCATCAACGACTTACTTGATCAAGAAATTCATACACTTCGTTTCTGGGGTGTTGAAAATGTAGATTATCAGAAAGATGATCAGGGTTATTTCTACAGAACACCTGAGCAGAGATTAGAGGCTGCTGAAACAGTTTATAAGACAACTCATCTTTGCCCTTATTCTTACTTCCCACAGTACTCAGGTACTTGTGATGATGGAATCAATGCTACAAAACCTGAGAATCAAGGTTCTGAATTATATGATAACTTACCAGACTCCATGAAGGAATGCTTTGATGCTTATAACGCTAAGACATACTGCGACTTCTTCAAAGCTAATCCAAAACCAGGCCCATGGTACCCAATGTGGACATTCTCTAACAATTTCGATACTACTACACCAGGTGGTACAGCATGGCAGAGAATGAAAGAAGTTAGACTTGAATGGCTTCCAAAAGTTATCATGAGTGATGATTTTGATAAGACATGGAATGATTATATGGCTGCTTTCGATGATACAAATCCTAATGCATACCTTGAAGAACTTCAGACTGAACTAGATAAACGTATCGCAACTTATAATGAGTTAAATAAGTAAAAATCTTATTAAATGGGCAGATGGTAGCGAAAAATCATCTGCCTATTTAAAAATATAGGAGTGAACAAACTATGTCTCTACGATCAAAATCTAAATCAAAAGCTAATCAAGATATACAAAAAGTCCAATTTACTTGGAAAGAAGTAAAAAGACAGAAAGTTCTTCTAATCTGGTCATTTTTCATTTTTATTTATGGTGTTATTTTTTGTTATTTACCACTTGCAGGCTGGTTAATGGCCTTCCAGAATTATACTCCTAAGAAAGGTATCTTCGGTTCTCCTTTCTGCGGATTAGACAAATTTAAATACTTATTTGATGATCCTACCTTTGTTCGAACGATTCGAAACACATTGGCAATGGGTGTTATCAATCTAGTAGCCACATTTATTACTGCAATCGTATTTGCAATCTTATTAAATGAAGTCAAAGCAAAAAAATCCAAGAAAGTTATTCAAACAATTTCATATTTACCACATTTCCTTTCTTGGATCATTGTAACCAATATCATCCATCAAGCATTATCTCATACTGGTATTGTAAACGAATTATTGGTAAACTTTGGTATTCTTGACGCTCCAATAGATTTCTTTGCACATCCGAAATATTTCTGGCCAATCGTTGCCTTTGCAAATGTATGGAAGGAAACAGGTTGGAATGCAATTATCTATTTAGCGGCTATTACATCCATTGATCCTAATCTGTATGAAGCTGCTGCTATTGATGGTGCAGGTAGATGGGCTAAGATTAAGAACGTAACTTTACCTGGTATCCGACCAACAATTATCATTCTTCTTTTAGTTAACGTTGGTAATGTTTTAAATGCAGGTTTTGAAATTCAGTACTTATTGGGCAATGGACAGATTCTTAAAGTTTCTCAGACAATTGATATCTGGGTATTAAAATGGGGTATCGGTCAGGGAGATTACGCACTTGGTACTGCCGCGGGTATGTTTAGAAGCCTTGTCAGTATCGTACTCGTCGTTATAGCAAATGAATTCGCTAAGCGTAATGGCGAAGAACGTCTATTCTAGGAGGACTGAGACATGAACCAAAAAAAGAAAAAGTTATCGACAGGAGATAAAGTGTTTTATGTCTTCCTTGCGATTTTTATGATATTATTTGTAATTATAACATTATATCCAGTATTAAACACATTAGCATTATCATTCAATGATGGTACAGATGCCCTACGTGGTGGCATTTACTTGTGGCCTAGAAAATGGTCAATTAAAAACTATATCTCAGTTTTTGAACGTGATAGTTTGAAAGTCGGTGCTTACATAACTGTATTCCGTACGATCATCGGTACACTTTTAGCTTTAGTTGCTAATGCAGTCTTAGCATTTATCATTAGTAGAAAAAGATTCTTATTCAAGAAATCTCTTTCTTTATTCTGGGTTATCACAATGTACGTAAATGGTGGTATGATTCCTACATTCGTTTTATACAAGAATTTAGGTCTTACAAATTCATTCTTAGTTTACGTAATTCCAGGTATGTTTAGTGCATTTAATATGTTAGTTATCCGTACATTCATGCATGGTATACCAGAATCCTTGGAAGAATCCGCTCAGTTAGACGGTGCTGGATATACAACTGTATTCGTTAAAATCATCTCTCCATTATGTAAACCAGTATATGCTACAATCGCATTGTTCGTTGCAGTATATCAGTGGAACTCATGGTTTGATGCAATGCTTTACAATCGTATGAAAGCAAACTTAACTACATTACAGTACGAATTAATGAAATTATTAGCTGCAGTAACGAATAAATCCAGTTCTTTGGAAGCTATGAAGAATTCAGCTGGTTCCGTTCAACCTGCAACCGTACGTGCTGCAGCAACTATTATTACAATGGCGCCAATCATTTGTATTTATCCATTCTTACAAAGATACTTTGTAACTGGTTTAACACTTGGTGGTGTTAAAGAATAAGTAAAATAAGAAAAGTACGAAGTCGATACTTTTCTTAATAGATAACAAGATAATAAGCTTGTTCACTTTCAGTTAAACGAAAGAGTTAGAGATTGATTAAGTGGGAACCGTCTTTTTTACAAAATTCGGTTCCTACTTTTTATTTAAGAAAGGAGATTTATGAAAAAGCAAGTTTACAATCCTTATTTACCATCATGGGAATATGTTCCTGATGGAGAACCTCATGTATTTGGAGACCGCGTGTATGTGTACGGATCTCATGATATGTACAATGGACATGTATTTTGTTTAGGAGATTATGTTTGTTGGTCGGCGCCTGTGAGTGATTTAACAGATTGGAGATATGAAGGCGTCATTTACGAAAAGACACAGGATCCAGAAAACCCGCTTGGAAAGATGTGCTTATATGCGCCAGATGTTACAGTGGGTTCGGATGGAAAGTATTATCTGTACTATGCGTTAGATAAACTTCCAATCATTTCAGTTGCCGTTTGTGATACGCCAGCTGGTAAATACCAATTTTATGGATATGTTCACGATTCCAAAGGAAATCGTCTTGGAGAACGTGAAGGGGATGAGCCTCAATTTGATCCAGCAGTCATAACGGAAGGAGACAAGACATATTTATATACAGGTTTTTCTTTTGCAACTGATGCTTCCCGTCATGGTGCTATGGCAACCGTTCTTGCATCAGATATGTTAACGATTGTCGAAGAGCCAGAGTTTGTCGTTCCTAGTGGGTCCTATAGTAAAGGAAGCGGCTTTGAAGGACATGAATTCTTTGAGGCTTCTTCCATCCGTAAGAAGGGAGATACTTATTACTTCATATATTCTTCTGTTGTTATGCACGAGTTGTGTTATGCTACAAGCAAACATCCACGAAAGGATTTTAAATATGGTGGTGTGATCGTAAGTAATTCGGATCTTGGAATTGATACTTACAAAGCGGCAGATAAACCAACTTATTATGGTGCTAATAATCATGGCGGTATCGTATTAGTAGAAGATCAGTGGTATATCTTTTATCATCGACATACGAACGGTACTTGGTATAGCCGTCAAGGCTGTGCAGAAAAGATCGAAATCCTTGAAGATGGATCCATTCCTCAAGTAGAAATCACATCTTGCGGTTTAAATAAAGGTCCATTAGAAGGAAAAGGAGAATATCCAACATATATTGCTTGTAACTTATTTACTGCAAAAGATAATGTATATGTCGGAGCGGAAAATTGTCCAAAGATTATGCAGGATGGCCGAGATGGAGATCATGATCCAGGATATGTTTCAAATATTCAAGATACTACAACCATTGGATTTAAGTATTTTAAATTTGATGGTGTGAAGAAGGTAAGTATTAAAGCCAGAGGATATGCTAGTGGTAACTTTGAAGTTCGAACAACATGGAATGGACCACTGATCGGGAAAATACCAGTTCAGTATACAAATATCTGGGAGGAGTATACCGAAAATATTGAGATTCCTTCTGGAGTACATGCAATTTATCTGACATATCGCGGAGAAGGAACCGCAGACTTGCTTAGTATGAAGTTTGAGTAATTCAGTTATGATAGTAACATCGTAGGAACTTACGAAAGAAATGAATCGTATGAACATGAGGTGATTTATGAAAGAGAAGAATATTGTAATTGATGGAACAAAGTCCTATTTGTTTCATAATCATGTGGATGAATGTATCGGTACTGGGCGAATGGATTTAGCATTGGGCGAGGAATATCGTAAACAGCTTGCTTTGGTACAGAAAGAAATCGGTTTTTCTTATATCCGTGGTCATGGATTATTTTCGGATCAAATGGCGATTTACCATGAATATAAAGATGAAAATGAAGTTACTTGTGTTGAATACAATTTTACTTATCTTGATCAAGTGATGGATAGTTATCAAAAACTAGGATTAAAGCCATTTCTTGAGTTAGGTTTTATGCCAAAGCAGCTAGCATCTGGTTCTCAGACGATCTTCTATTGGAATGGAAATACGACTCCACCAAAGGATTATCAGCGTTGGTGCGATATGGTATGTGCAACAATTCAGCATCTGATGGATCGATATGGGATGGATGAAGTTTTAACTTGGCCAATTGAAGTATGGAATGAGCCGAATCTTCCTGGGTTTTGGGAAAAAGCCGACATGAAAGAGTATTTCAAATTATTCGAATCGACTTTCCGAGCAATCAAAGCCTTAAATCCAAATTTGAAAGTTGGTGGACCGGCTGTTTGTGGTGGTACAGACGAAGTTTGGATTTCTGCATTTATGGAATTTTGTCATGAGAAGAAGCTTGCAATTGACTTTGTAACAAGACACCATTATACAACGGAACTTCCAGTACATAAGGGACATTATGGCTATGTGGAACTAACACCAGCGGAACATGGTTTTACAAATTTAAAAACAACTCGTGAAATCATCGATCGTTTTGACGAATATCGCGGGTTGGATATTCATATTACGGAATTTAACACATCCTATATACCTCACTGTCCATTGCATGATACAAACTTAAATGCATCTTATATTGCTCATCAACTTTCCAGATTGGGTGATACGAATGCGTCTTACTCTTACTGGACTTTCGGTGATGTATTCGAAGAAAATGGAGTACCATTTACTCCATTACATGGAGGATTTGGTCTCGTTGCGAATGGATGTATACCAAAACCAACATTTTGGAGTTTTGCATTTTTTAAACAGCTTCAAGGAGAATGCATCTATAAATCAGAAGAAGCTGTGATCGTAAAGAGATCAGATGGATCAATCTGCGGCGTGCTCTGGAACGAACAGATCAAGCAGGAATTGTACGATGAGGAGAGCTTAAGCTGTAGTTTAAAAACTGATGACAAGTATGCA
>JAQXNU010000203.1 GCA_029098165.1 Clostridiales bacterium | reverse complement strand
TGCATATAATCCTTGACTGACTGGTGTTAAACTTTCACCCTTCGTCACTTTGATCTTATTTACGTTATATGGCCCGATTGCCTTAGGACAATTGTATTCAAAAGAGACTGTGTCTACCACTTGATCTTGTTCATCGAGAAGCTTGATCGTAATATGATTCTTTTCTGACATAATCAGACCGACCATTAAGAACTCATGTATCTTATCACAATTATCTTCGGTATCCGCTGGAACAATCTGTCTAAAATCGTTATATCCATCTACGGATATCACATACTCCACTTGGTATCTTTTGTCCGTTTCGAAATACATATAAAGTCCATTCGTAACTGTCTGATATGGATTGGCAATCAATAATGGATTTAACAAATCATATTGATACGACTGCTTTAATGTTTGTATTTTTTCATGCACCTGATTTTGATATTCTTCATCATACACTTGAACAAATGATGTCATTTGTTCCTCCATCTGCTGTATCATAAATCCCTTTGTATTCTTTGGAACCGCATCTTGTTTTATCGTGTACATAAGACTTGTAATTCCAATACATATCGCTGCAATGATTACAATCATCGTTGCTAGCAATACCACCTGTAGTTTCTTTAATTTGTGTTTCATTACATACTCCTCATTTGATTTTATCAACGATGGAATAATACGATAGAAACCTTAAAGAAAACTTGAGATTTATCTATGCATATTATGGAATGGTAAATAAACCGTAAAACATACATCCTCTCCATACGTTCCACTTACTTTAATTCTTCCATGGTGTTCTTTTATGATACTCTGTACAATTGGAAGTCCCAATCCATAGTTACCGTGATCTCGATTTCTTGAAGCATCACCTCGATAAAAACGTTGGAAGACTTTCTCCCTATCCTGCACTGGGATCCCAACTCCTGTATTATAAACTGTCAGTTCCAATTCTCGTTTTTTCTGTTTTAGTCCAATCTTAATGAACCCATTTTCATTACAATAAGCAACTGCATTATTTACTAGGGCTGAAATCATCTGAGCAATTTTTTCTTTATTTCCGTAAAACAGGATATTCTTACTGACCTCCCACTCCATCACTGTTCCTTTTTCAAAAGCAAGAGATTCATAAGGTAACGTTGCTCCCATTAATACATGTTCGAAATCGAACTCTTCGAATTCTAATACTTTATCGGTATCCTCAAGTTCAGCAAGTGACATTAAACTCTTAATCAGTTGTTGCATGACGTGAGCTTCATTCGTGATATAATCCAGCCACTTGGTAGAGCCAGCTTCTCGTTCTAACACATTCGCATTCGCTATGATTACAGCCACTGGTGTCTTCAACTCATGTCCAGCATCCGAAATAAACTGTTTTTGTTTTTGGAAACTTTCCTTCACTGGTTTTAGCATTTTCTCTACGCAAACGATTGTAATACATAAACATATATACCACGATATCACAGCAAAAATAATGATAAAAACTAAAGCATTTAGCATGGCATCATAAAATGAGCTAGTATCAATCAACCCATATATATATTGTCCTTGTAAAAATCTCCTTCTTACATAAAAATATCCATCAACAGTCCCACTGTACTGTTCTTCTTTTTGTAGTTGATTTACCAGGTTATGAATATCCTCTTCTAAATATAAATCTTTACGATTGGAAATCCAATGATTTAATTCATTCTCTTTATTTAACACAATGACCAGAAGGTTATCCGCTATTGGGTCTAATCCTAAATCATCAAAAGATATCTTTATATTGTGTCCTGCCTTAAAACTATAGCTGGTATATTTTGAGATTACAGCTTTTATGGTCTTTTTTTTATTCGTTTCTATATGATTGATTGGTATTAAAGTGATCATAGCCGTTAAAACAATTAAGAACACCGTAATAATCGACATAAATGTGATGATCATTTTTTTCCTTAATCGCTGAATCAACTTTTTACCTCCAGCATATAGCCCACTCCACGAACTGCCTTAATTCCTACATTCGACTGAATAAATGCTAGCTTTTTACGTACAAAAGATACATAAACCTCTAAATTATTGTACTCTGCATCGTGTTCAAATCCCCATATTTTTTGTAACAACAATTCTTTGCTGATGATCGCTCCCTTCTGTTTCATTAATGTCTCCAGTAAATTAAATTCTTTGTTTCCCATCGTGACAAACTGGTCAGAACTGCTACAATATACACCGCCTTTTTGTGGTTCCATCACAAGATCTCCAAAATGAACTTTCTTTTCTTCTATCTGAACCGGTCTTCTTGTAATTGCTCGAATACAAGCCATCAGTTCGGAAATCGTGAATGGTTTGGTAAGATAGTAATCTGCTCCTAGATCCAATCCTTTCACTTTACTCTCAACTTCTGACTTCGCCGTCAACATAAGAATCGGAGTCATAATTTTGTTCTTTCTTAAATTCTCTAATACTTCATATCCACTCATTTTCGGAAGCATGATATCTAAGATGATAACATCATAGATTCCTGTCAAAGCTTCATCATATCCGCTTACTCCATCATATCTTGCTTCCGTCACATTTTTATCCTGTTCCATTGCCTTGCAGATTGCATCATTTAATCCGTGTTCATCTTCAATGATCAGTATCCTCATGTAATACTCCTTTCACAGGATTAGTTTACACAAAAATACTTAAAATAAGATGGAATTGAAAAAGACTCATTCATTTTGTTAAATTAATTTTCTATAAGACCTTACTGAATCATATACTTCATATATCCAGAAGTTTGTTTCTCGCTGTGGTAACGAATTTCCTTTCGGTTTCTTAATAACCATCGAATCTTTATATCCGTTAACATAGAATTCTTCCAATTTGGTACACTTCGACAAATCGTAGGTTCGTTTCACCTTATCCGACTTCGTCAACCATATTCCTCGAATCTCTTTATTATTTGATAAATCAAGTGTAGGAATGTTCGGACAATAGAAGACTCCTAATATCTCAAGATTTGGGTAATTTTTAAAGTTAGGTGTCTTTACATTTAACTGATCTAATCCTAAATAGCGAAGTTTCTTACTTATTTTCGGTAACACTAGATTCGATAAAGCTTGTTCATTATAACTATTATAGACAACCTTGATACCTTCTGCATTTGCACATTTGCTTAAGTCAACTTTACTTGTTCCTTTATCGACTTCTACTTTGATATTCTCAACGCTTGGTGCATCTACCTTAAATTCCTTCTGATTCGTATGTACTTTGACCGTATTTAGTCTTAAATTCTTATCGGAAATCTTTAATGTCTTACCTGTATAGTTTTTTAGTTCAAGAGTACTCACTAACCGAAAGTACTCAATTCCTTTTAAATTACTAATTTTCTTTTCTACAGAAATCCAGCTAACACCATCAAGTTCACTCTGAGTCAGCCATCCATCGTTATCTAGATCAATATTATATGGAAACCCTTTATCGTATAACTCTGGAAACTCTGTGCGATTCCATTTCACAATTTTCTTTTGATAGTAATCTACTTCCCCTGTATTGTCGTCTCGTTCTCTATTCCATCCATAGTCTGTTCCTATTAACCTACTGCCATAATAATCAATTCCGTTTTCTGATAAAGTGGACCAGAGCTTATCTGCTATCGTATAATACTCATTCCTCTTTTGAGGATCATATTTCGTAAGCTTTGATTTCTTTCCACTTGGCATGGTTACATCCATCCCATGATTCCAAGTATCGATGACTGCCATTTGAATTTTCATATTTTTACTTAAATCAAGCTTACGAAATCCGACCTCATTACCAACATAAAGATGTGTCAAAGCTTTTAGCCCTTTAAAATTGACGTTTTTCAATTCATTGCAAGCTTCTATAAATACATACTTCAGTTTTCCGTTCGCACTACAACTGATATCCGTCAATTGATCACAACCTTCAATCTTTAAACTTTCTAGATTCTTCACCGAATCAAGAGATAACTTTTTCACACTATTATAACGTATCTCCAAACGTTTGATGCTGCTTGTAAATGCATAGCCAGTAATATTCTTTGAAGTGACATAAAGATCCGTTAGTGTTTTACACCCTTTGACTGAAAGGCTCTTTGTTGCTGTTGATATACCATAGCCGACCATTGGATCTGCGTAGCAGTCTTCACCTTTTACATAATATTTACCATCGATGCTTGTGACAAACAATCGTTTCAAATGCTTTGCATTTACTGTAAAAGAAGGTGCAGAAGGATTCACATACAAGTCAGCTAGATTTTCATTCTTATCGGAAATGGATAATGTTTTCCCTGTATACTCCTGAATGATTATCTTTTCTAATGATGTTAGATACTCCAATCCTTCTACGGATGAAATCTTAGTATCAATATATAGATTCCTTAATGATGCAATCTCATTTTCACTAAGCCAACCATCTTGATTCTTATCATACATGTTATAACGCAGAGTCTTATACATCTGCGGAAAATGCTTTTCATCGATTTTAACTATATGTAATTCGGATTTGTCTGTCGCTGCAAATGCTTCTGTCGGACAAAGCGAATGAATCATACAAACACTCAATATTATGCCTACAGATTTCTTGATCAATTGATGGTATTTTTTCATATTATTATCCTCCGTCTGATTGTAAGATTTCTCTCCCCAATATAACTATCATTTCTTGTTAGTCCCTAATAACAAAGTATTTTGGAGGAAATCCGCTCTCTCTTACTAAACTCTGTTTAAGAGTAACTTTCAAGCGTGAGAATCTTCCTCCCCTAGTCTCATGCCTAACTCTTATTCTCATTTCTCCAATGTTATATCACTTGGAACAATCCTATCAATTGGATTCGTCAGCTCCTGATCTAAATTATATGTAACTTTAAATCGACTCTTAGGATTATTTTTAACAAATTCCGCTAACTCAGGTAATTCTGTTAAGTCTAAATAGACAAAATGAGCATAACATAAATCATCTTCCGAGCCTGTGCATTCAAAACAAAATACGCCGTCCTCCTCCATCTCCATATCATCTCCGTAAATAATATGTTCCTTATGATCTGGTTTGATTATATTATCTAACGCTTTTGATGTAAGTGAGCAAATACTGTAACCATTAAAACAGCTATACTCGTTCTTTATAAGATTTACTGTTAGTTCACGTTTTCTTGTCCCGGTCATCCCATCTGAGCCAACTTCCAATTCAGCAGTAACGCAAACGCCTTCCTCGGTAAGTTTGTATGTATAGTTTGTAATGGTTCCATAATTCAGAGAACTGGAATTTTCATAAGAATTTACAGTTTCCTTAATATATGGTGCAAAATCAATCTTTAGATTGGTTAACGAATACTGCATATAATTGATTTCTGGAATCGTTACTAATCCTTGGTTCTTTTCTGCCATCTGTTTTAAATAAGCATTCGATGATCGTGAGTTTTTTAAGAAACGATCGACAAATTGTTCTTTCCAATCCTGACTAAAAACTACCTCTTGATCAAACATATCATAAGAGATTCCAAGTTGAATGATCGCATCTTTTAAATCTTCTTCCAAGATAAACTCTTTTGGGTATTGATATGGTTTCACTCCAAGTGCATCAAAGTCGATTTGTGATGTCGATACACTTTCTTCCTCCTTGTTTTCTTCCTCCTTGTTTTCTTCCTCACTTTTCGTTGTCTGTTCTTTTGTTTCAGCTTCTTGCTTAGTTGCAATCTCTGTATTTGCTTCACGTTTCGTTTCACCTTTTTTACAACCAATCAATAGTGTTGCTAATACTGCAGTTATTCCCAATAACTCCAATAGATTTCTTCTAAATATTTTTGTTAATCTCATCTTTTATACTCCCCTAACCTGATTTTGATACTCTTGTATGTACTCTGTCACTTCCCTCTCTTATATCATAATCCATATACACATTTCTTCGAAAATAGAAAGTGACGCTTTTCCTTTTCTATAGTATATCACATTTATAAAAGAAAAGAGATACCAATATTATAAGATATCTCTTCAAATACTTTGTATAAATCATATTTTGCTGGTTAAAATCTACATAAGAGTAGCAATCAAGCATGAGGACCTTCCTCCCTTTTTTTCGAAGTTCTATTTATCCTTCTTATTATCGAGGTAAGAAAGAATATTGAAAACCAAAATAAATAACGTTAGTATTTCAATAATGGTCATAAGATTCACCTCCTGAAGATTGATTTCCCCCTGAGGTTTACTTGCTCATGCTTGACTCTTATATTCTATAATACAAACTTATAGACAGCGACTAAAATCCATCGCAAGTTTCACCATATATTATCTTCATAATAGACAAAGGGTGTGAATAAACTGCAAAGATGTCCGTCAAAAAAAGAGTCGTGGGGGTGAGGGATATATTTAGTAAAATGGGGGCACAAAGCAAAAAAGACACAAAAAAAAATGAATA
>JAQXNU010000202.1 GCA_029098165.1 Clostridiales bacterium | reverse complement strand
CGAAGTAGATATATCCCAAAAGATGTTGGCATGGAAAAATTCTTAGAGACCTTTGAATCTCACGTTGCTCGAGTAAAGAAGACGGAGAACTTTGAAAAAATTGAGGCAACGATCGTTCCTGAAGAAAGGTGGGAATCAGATGCTCCTGATAATCTGAATCTAAAGGCTCAGAAACAAAAAGGTTATTATACGGTGATCTTACATTCTCGTTTTGGTAAATTGTCCATGAAGACGTATGATTATATTTGTGAGTTTATGGAAAACGCATTAAAGAATGGTGATTCAGATCATAAGATCGAACTGCGGATTAGTATGGAAGAAGAATTGTATGTCCGTAACCTTACTAAGGAGCAGGCACTAGAATTCTTAGCAAATACAAAGGACGAGAATGAATTTACAAACGTTGGACACAGTATCAGCTGCGTTGGAGTTCCAACTTGTCAGATTGGCGTGCAGAACAGTCGTGAATTACTACTTTCTATATTAGAAGCAGTGGATAATGCAGATTTAGATGGAAATCTGCTTCCAAAGATTCATATCTCTGGTTGTGGAAATTCTTGTACCCGTCATCAATGTGCAGAACTTGGATTTGCAGGAAAGAAACAATCCGTTCATGGACAGCTCTTTGATGTATTCGATGTGTGGGCAGGTGGAAATATCAGCTTAGATCATACACATATGGGTAAGAGTTATGGAACCGTTACGATCGATAACGTTCCAGGATTCATTCTGGAATTAGGTGAGCTTCTAGAGAAAGAAGAAGTTTGTTTTAGTAAGTTGTTGGACACGAACGAGCAAGCATTTACGGAGATATTGAATAAGTTCTTAGTAGTGAAAGAGTAAAAATAATATCTTTATTTTGCGGACAGAGGGAGAAAGAAAGTTCATCCTCTGTCCAATCTTTACATAGAATTAGTACGCTAAAAAGGAAAAAGATTTACGATTCGATTCTTCTTTGATGTCTTATGGAATTACCGATTTTACAGTTGAAAATATCTTTCTTGGATGATACACTGATATAAGGTCGAGAAGAGTTTCTATCAAATTAGGACTATTTGTGAAAAAGAGAGGGATAATATAAAATAGCGTTTATATTATGCCGATTAAAATAGGGAATGTTTCAAATGAGAAGCTTAGGTTTTATTAAGTAATAGAAAGGTTATAACAATGGAAAGAAAAAAAGAAGCCAAACACATCATTAAGCGTGTTTTACCGGGCAGTATTGCAGAAGAACTTGAACTTTGCGCTGGAGATGAGTTACTTCGTATTAATGGTAAGAAGATGAAGGATGTTATCGATTACCATTATCTGATCCATGATGAGTTTTTAACAATAATTGTTGTTAAACAAAATGGCGAAGAATGGGAATTAGAGATAGAAAAGGATTATGATGATGATCTTGGAATTGAGTTTGAAGATGGTTTGATGGATCAATATCAGTCCTGTCATAATAAATGCATTTTCTGTTTTATCGATCAGAATCCCAAGGGTATGCGTGATACGATCTATTTTAAGGATGATGATGCAAGATTGTCATTTCTACAGGGTAATTATATTACAATGACGAATATGACAGAAGAAGAAGTGGATCGTATCTGTTTCTATAAATTGTCTCCAATCAATATCTCTGTTCATACGACAAATAAGGAATTACGTTGTCAGATGTTACACAATCGTTTTGCTGGAGATAAATTAGATTTCTTGCAGAAATTTTATGACGCAGGACTTGAGATGAATGGTCAGGTTGTATTATGTCCAGAAATTAATGATGGGGCAGAATTAGATAGAACAATTGAAGATTTGTCTAATTTACTTCCATACATGAGATCAATGTCAATTGTACCGATTGGTTTAAGCAAGCATCGGGAAGGTTTGACACATCTTCGTAAGTTTACAAAAGAAGAAGCTCGTCAGGTAATTGAACAAGTTGAAGGCTGGCAGAAAAAGATCAAAAAAGAACGTGGAACAAGATTTGTGTTCTTAAGTGATGAATGGTATCTAAAAGCTGAACTTCCAATCCCAGAGGAAGATTATTACGAAGGATACACTCAGATTGAAAATGGTGTTGGGATGATTCGCTCTCTAGTGGATGAAGTAGATGAAGCAATCAAAGAACTTGAGGCAGATGATTTACCTCGTCATTGTTCTTTGATCACTGGAACCTTGGCGGCTTCTACCATTTATGATATTACAAAAAAAGTGGAAAAGAAGTTCCCGAATACGAGAGCAATCGTTTATCCAATCGTAAATGAGTTCTATGGACATGATATCACAGTTGCTGGTCTGTTAACAGGAGAGGATATTATTGCTCAGTTAAAAGGAAAAGATTTGGGTGAGTATTTGATCATGCCAGATGTAATGCTTCGTTCCGAAGAGGAAGTTTTATTGGATGATGTTACAGTGAAAGATATTGAAAAGGCTTTACAAACCCCAATTCGTATTGTAAAATCAGATGGAATGTCATTGGTAACTACAATCCTAAACAAGAATAATCTGTAAAACGAAAGGATTTGTTAGAAGCAAGAGGAGTAGGGAAACGAT
>JAQXNU010000201.1 GCA_029098165.1 Clostridiales bacterium | reverse complement strand
AATTACTTAAGAGTGATCTTAGCACCTTCAGCTTCAAGTTTAGCTTTGATATCTTCAGCTTCTTCTTTAGAAGCGCCTTCTTTAAGAACCTTAGGAGCGTTATCTACAACGTCTTTAGCTTCTTTTAAGCCAAGGCCAGTTACTTCACGAACAACTTTGATAACCTTAACTTTGTTTGCTCCAACGTCTGTTAATTCAACGTCGAATTCAGTTTTTTCTTCAGCTGCTTCACTAGCACCTGCTGCTGCTACAACAACACCTGCTGCTGCGCTTACACCAAATTCTTCTTCACAAGCTTTAACTAAATCATTTAACTCTAATACTGTCATGCTCTTAATAGCATCGATAAATTCCTGAGTAGTCATTATTAATTACCTCCATTAAATTAATTATTGAACGGTCAAATTTACATCACGCTGCAATTGCCGTTGTTATTAAAATTCTATTATGCTGCTTTGGATAATTCGTAGGAATTAAGCCTCTGCGTTCTTCTCTGCGATCTGTTTGATAACGCGAGCGAAGTTTGTGATTGGGGACTGAAGACTTCCAAGTAATTTGGAAATAAGAACATCTCTTGAAGGGATAGTTGCGATTTTTGCAATTCCTTTCACATCGTAGTAAGTTCCTTCAACTACACCAGCTTTTAATTCAAGCTTGTCTGCTGTTTTAGCGAACTCAGCTAAAATTCTTGCTGGAGCTGTTGCATCTTCAAGACCAAAAGCTACTGCTGTAGGTCCTTCAAGTTCCTTATCTAACTGAGCGAAATCAGTTCCTTCGAAAGCCATCTTAAGATAAGTGTTCTTGTATACTTTGTATACAACACCAGCTTCTCTTAATTTCTTACGAAGAGCAGTATCCTGTTCTACTGTAAGACCACGGTAATCTACTAATACAGCTGCTTTAGCGTCTGCTGCATATCCTTTGATTTCGTCGATGATAGGTTTCTTTAATTCAACCTTTGCCATTTTACGTACACCTCCTTATAGATTCTAGTGGGATATCCACGTTTACCTAAGAAGACGGATAATAAAAACTGCCCCTCGTCAAAGACAAGAGGCAGTGTATTAGTCTAGCACATTGCTTGATTAATTATCCCTCGGTAGGCGGTTTCACCTTATGCCATCGCGGCACCTACTGTCTTCGGCAGTGTTATAATGATTACTCATTACAACGTTATTGATTGTAACATAAATCTATTTTAGTGTCAATCACCAAATTAAGCTAATTTTGCTGTGTTAAGTTTAACACCAGGACCCATTGTAGATGCGATTGTTACGCTTCTTAAATACTGGCCTTTTGCAGAAGCTGGCTTAGCTTTGTTGATTGCACCCATAAGTGCTTGGAAGTTGTCTGCGAGTTGTTCTTCTGTGAAGGAAGCTTTACCAACCGGCACATGGATAATGTTTGTTTTATCCAATCTGTATTCGATCTTACCTGCTTTAATATCTTTAACAGCCTTAGTAACATCCATAGTAACTGTTCCAGCCTTAGGGTTTGGCATTAAGCCCTTAGGTCCAAGTACACGTCCAAGACGACCAACTACACCCATCATGTCTGGTGTTGCAACAACAACATCGAATTCAAACCATCCTTCGTTCTGGATCTTTGGAATTAATTCATCGCCACCAACGTAATCTGCACCAGCTGCCTGAGCTTCAGCTACTTTATCGCCTTTAGCGAATACAAGTACACGTACAGTTTTACCAGTTCCGTGTGGTAATACTACCGCACCACGAACCTGCTGGTCAGCGTGACGTCCGTCTACACCAAGTCTGATATGAGCTTCGATTGTCTCATCGAATTTAGCTACTGCTGATTTTTTTACTAAGCTGACTGCCTGTTCAACATCATATTGCACGTTTCTATCAATAAGTTTTGCAGCGTCAGTATATTTCTTACCTTTTTTCATGATTTACCTCCTAGTGGTGTTATCGGGATTGCCCTCCCACATTCTATAAACATTGCAATTTCTTCAATTGAAACTACGAATTAATCTTCAACTACAGTGATACCCATAGATCTAGCTGTACCAGAAATCATGCTGATTGCAGCTTCGATAGATGCAGCATTTAAATCAGGCATCTTTAATTCAGCGATTTTCTGAACTTCAGATTTCTTGATTGTAGCTACTTTAGTCTTGTTAGGTGCAGCAGAAGCTGATTTTAAATTACAAGCCTTCTTAAGCAATACTGCTGCTGGAGGAGTCTTTGTAATAAAACTGAAACTTCTATCTGCATAAACTGTAATAACAACAGGAATGATCATACCTTCCTGGTTAGCAGTTCTAGCATTAAATTCCTTAGTGAACTGTACAATGTTTACGCCGTGCTGACCAAGTGCTGGACCAACAGGTGGTGCTGGTGTTGCCTTTGCAGCAGGAATCTGTAATTTAATATAACCTGTAACTTTCTTTGCCATGATAGCATACCTCCTAAAATTGTGGTTTTACCGGGAGCAATAGGCGACCTACTTACCCTCCCACTGTCCGAACATATCGGACTTTAAAGTTCCTTTGCGTGAAATACTCACGTCTTTTTGAGCCAATAGCCTATGTTATACAATAACTTAGGCTACTTCTACTCTTCTACCTTTACATCTGTGAAACTAATCTCAACAGGTGTCTCGCGACCAAACATATCAATGTTAATAGTAACGATCTGCTTATGCTCGTTGATTGCTTTGATAACTCCTTGAGTATTTTCCCATACTCCGGATACTACCGTCACGGTATCGCCTACTGCAAAATCAATTACTACTTCCTCTTTCGCTAAGCCCATTGTTTTCATCTCGTAGTCTGTTAACGGAACAGGCTTAGATCCAGGTCCGACGAAACCGGTAACCCCTCGAGTGTTACGAACTACATACCATGTATCATCATTCATGTACATGTTAAGCAATACGTAGCCTGGGAACAACTTTTTCTGCACCTTTTTCTTTACACCGTTCTTTACTTCAACAACATCTTGCAATGGAACTGAAACTTCGAGGATCTGATCTTGAAGCTTTCTGTTTTCGATTGTTTTCTCAATGTTGGCTTTTACCTTATTCTCGTAACCCGAGTAGGTATGAACAACGTACCAATTAGCCTCTGACATATAATCACCCTATCCTAAAATTAGATTGATACCACTGTTTACGCAGAGATCAACAAGCGCTATAACGATACCAAGGATGATTGTTATGACTACAACAGCTAATGACTGTTTTGCAAGTGATTCTTTATCTGGCCAGATGATCTTTTTGAACTCTGCTTTTACGCCTTTGAACCAGCTTTTCTTTGGAGCTTTTTCTGTAGTATTTGCAGTTGTTTCTCCCATAATCTCACTTTCCTTCCTTATTGAAAAAGGTATCAATTATTTAGTTTCTTTGTGTAATGTGTGTGATTTACAGAATTTACAATACTTCTTTGTTTCCATTCTGTCAGGATGGTTTTTCTTTTCCTTAGTAGTGTTGTAATTACGTTGTTTGCATTCTGTACATGCCAATGTAATTTTTACTCGCACAACTTCCACCTCCGTTAATTTTTCGTGGTGAACAAAGCGCATCTGATAAATAAATATGCCTATTTAATTATCTTGCCTTGTTCATGTGTTAATACGGACTTTTTTTGTTTTTAAGCATAAAAAAAAGACCTCTTCCATAGCTGTTTAAATATATCACAATTTAAAAAGTTCGTCAAATACTTTTTTTACCTTATGTTTTGTACATTTTTACCTCGATCTCCTATTTCATCTTTTGTGCTTTAAACTGCTTTGGTGTAACCCCTACTGTTTTCTTAAATACTCTTGCAAAGTAGTTCGGATCTTTGTAACCTACTTTGAAACAAATTTCCTGAACGGTATCATTCGAATAGGTCAGCCACTCTTTTGCCTTACGAATTCTAACCTTAGTCAGATAATCAACAAACGTAACACCTGCCTGCTCCCGGAACACTCTGCTAAAATACTGTGGACTTAGATTTACAATTCCTGCACCTTCTTCTAATGTAATATCCTCATCGTAGTGATTGTCAATGTAATGTAACACTTTACGCACATCAGAATATGGTGTCGCATTTTGAAAATCACGAACAGATTTTACAATATAGCTGATGCTTCGGCATGTCCAAGCATTAATCCCCTCTTCATCCATGTGATCGAGTTGCCGACCTAACTCCATGTAATTTGTATACTCACTTTCATTCTTCCCATCATAGCGTGCGATATGCGAAGCCATTACCAAAAGTTCAAGAATTTTGTTCTTTTTATCCGTTAATGTGTAATTATCCATAAGTTCGAGTAATGCAGAGAGATTGTTCAATGCTTCCTGGCTCCCCTCACGGATATGCGTCAAAAACTTTTGTTCCAGCTCAGCATAAAATTTCTCATCCTCCTCAATGCTGGACTCCGCGGACTGGCTGATTACCCCCATTCCAGTATCATCCATTCGTAAATTACGTAATGCCTCTTCATATGATATTGGTAATTTATTAATCGGTTTCTCCGATCCGATTCCAATCTTGATATCGATAGAGAATACCTCCTTAAAATACTTTCGAATATATTTACCATATCGTATTTGCTCGGTCCTTGACATATTTCGATCTTTTTCTAACCCAAATTTTGCCATAACAAAAATAACAATACGCTTCGTTACCTCGCGACCCACAATGCAACGATATCCAGGAGTAACATTTTTCTTCAAAGCTTTCGCATAACGCTCATAATCTACCGGCTGATTGTTATTACTTTTATCCAATGAGATATAGATCACATAACCAGATCCGCTGATATTAAGCAGATATTGATAGCGATGCCATTCCCAATTTAGGTCTCCATTAAAAAGTACAGAATAGATAAAGGAGAATTCAATCATCTCATTAGCCTTTTGTGCAAGCTTCTCACGATCATTGATCAGCTGTAATCTTCTCCTATTTCTAGCTTCAACGAAATGTTTTGTTATCTCACCTAATCGTTCTTTTGTAACAGGAAGTTTTAAAATATCAAGAACCTGATATCGGATCATCTTTTGATAATCTTCTTCTTTAAAATTCTCTCCATAAACAACCGCAAAAACATCGCCATTCATCTCTCTCAAATCTTTTATGATCGAATAACCACTACCTTCTCGATAACTTGCTGCAACAAATATGAGATCATATCTCTTTTCTGTATATAAACTAATTGCCACATCGCGAGTATGCGCTGTATCAATACATTCTATTTCCTGAATGAACTCAGATAACATAGAGGATAAAACCCGATATGTACTTAAATTGCTATCCACAACTAAAATTTTCATCTTTTCCCCCAGAATTTTCTTATGTTACGTTTTTTACTTTATACGTTTATAAATTTAATTATTTTCTATTTTGCCATATAAGTGCCACTAAAACAACATAAAATTTGTATAAATTCATGATTCTTTTCTTATAAAAATATGATATTATTTCATTTGGTATATAAAAAATACGGCAACTACCGTTGTCTTTACTAGGGAGTCCTCTCATTATGAAAAAAGATCAAAAATTAATTAAATATTTAGCATTGGGACTCACATTTACATTCCTGTTCCTTCCGTCTAATTCTTCCCATAAAGTCCAAGAGACGAATTTAAACAATGAATTGCTCATATTATGGCAAGACGGTATCACAAAGGAAGAAAAGAATGAGTACCTCTCTACATATAGAGGCAATTATACAATCACTTCTGAATATGATAATTTTATGCTTCTTTCTACTACAGATGCTGCAAAAGCAGAATCCATATATAACGATTTATCATTACAGCCTTCCATCTGCACCGTGGATTATAACTCTGAAATCACAGTATCTTCTACCGATGATCCATACACAAGTGCACAGTGGGGACTCGACAATCCTGGCTATTATGATCAACTAATTGATGATAAACTGATCAATGTTTATTCTACCAAAGATATTGATATGAATATGTCGGAAGCTTGGGCTGTTTATAATAAAGAAGCAATTAATACAAGAGAAGTCATCGTTGCGATCATTGATACTGGAGTTGACACCATGCAACCGGATTTAAAACACGCCATATGGACAAACCCAGGCGAGATTCCGGGTGACGGAATTGACAATGATGGAAATGGATACGTGGATGATATTAATGGATGGGATTTTTATAACGATGATAACTCTGTCTGTCACTATCAGTATAATATCAAAACCGGAGAGATTCAGGCTTCTGAAGATGATAGTGATGAACATGGTACACATTGTGCTGGCATCATAGCAGCTGCAGCCAATAATCGAATTGGAATTGCAGGAGTTGCCTCAAATATCAATGTTAAGATCATGCCATTAAAAATTCATGGTGGCCCATCGCAAAAAGGTACCATTGCGGATGCGATCCTTGCAATTAAATATGCAACTATAAAGGGTGCTGATATTGTTAATATGAGCTGGGGGTCTACGATTTATAATAAAGCTCTGAAAAAGGCAATTCAGGAAGCACCAATGCTGTTCATCGCAGCTGCGGGCAATAAGGGAGAGAATAATGACGAAGTTCCTGTCTATCCAGCCAGCTACAATCTTCCAAACTTAATCTCCGTAACCTTTATCAATCAGTATGGTTACCTTACCAATAAATCAAATTACGGAAAGAGAACTGTCGATATTGCAGCTCCTGGTATGGATATTCTAAGTACTGCTGTAGGTAATTCTTACTCTACACTTTCTGGTTCTTCCATGGCTGTACCTCATATTACTGGCTTGGCTGCGATCCTTTATTCGTGGAATGAACATATTACTCCTGCGAGTGTAAAAAATGTAATCTTAAGCAACATAAAAAAGCTCTCTGGTCTTGAGGGTTATGTAAAAAATCCCGGAATTCCAGATGCCAAAAAAATGATACAAAATATTTCAGATATTAAAATAGATGTTACCCCGCCAACCATTCATATCAATACTTTTTTTGAAAAAGATAAGATTATGGTCGGGGTTTATGCACGCGATGAAAAGGGATCTGGTGTTCGTGTAGTCCGATACCTTCCAGGAAAAAAAGATAAAAAAGCCTTTAAAAAGGGTACCATCGATAGTCCTATGGCCTCGAATACTGCAACCTTAAATAAAGGCGGTACTTATACGTTTTATGCCAGCGACTATGCCGGAAATGAGAAGGTGCTTGTATATGATGTTATTGACGATAAGGACCCTCCTTTAGTCTCTTCGTCATTTCACTATTCACTTGACGGGAGATCGGTATCCGTTGATTTAAAAGTAATCGATGAACTAAGTGGCGTTAAAACATTACGATATGCCAAAGGGAAATATTCAACGAAAGATTTCGCCAGCGGTTATCTTGGACAATCCCTGACATTAAAGAATAACGCTTGTACTCTACGCTTATTTCAGCCAGGTGAGTATACCTTCTACACCGTGGATTACCGTGGGAATAAGACAACGCATGTGGTCAATATCATGCAAAAACCAATCACTAGAATAAGTGTTCCTTTCAGTTCAACCACATTAAAAGTAGGAACACTACAAAAGCTAAAAATCAGTTATCTGCCAAAGGTAACAACCGACAAGATTTTCTACTCTTCCTCTAACCCTAGCGTCGTTAGCATCAGCCAATGGGGCGCTTTACATGCAAAATCCAAAGGACGAGCTGTCATTACGATCAGTTCAACTTCTGGTATTTCAAAATCTATTGTTGTTAACGTACAGTAAGTACAAAGGACTGTGACAAAATAGTATAAGAGATGAAATTCAGAGGCGGGGCATCACATAAGAATTTGGCTAAGTCCGGCCGAAAGGGAAAAGCAGCCAAATTCTTATGTGATTCTTCGTCACTTACTTTCATCTCTTATACTGTTTTTCACAGTCCTTATTTGGTTCTATTTAATTAGTAGTTCTTCTAATTCTGTAATAAGTGAATCGAACAAGTTTAATGCTTCCTCAATTGGTGCTGGCGAACTCATATCAACTCCTGCGATTTTTAGCAGGCTAATTGGATCGGCGCTACAGCCGCCACTTAAAAATTTAAGATAATCTTCAACAGCTGGTGCACCTTCTTTTAAGATACGAGTAGATAATGCAATCGCTGCAGAATATCCAGTTGCATACTGGAATACATAATAATTATAGTAGAAATGAGGAATTCTTGCCCACTCTACGTCAATCTGAGAATCAATTACAATATCATCACCATAATATTTAATATTTAAACTATGATAAATATCAGACAATACCTGAGCAGTCAAACTTTCACCGTCTTCCACCAACTGGTTGATGATCAATTCGAACTCTGCAAACATGGTCTGGCGATATAAAGTACCTCTAAATTTATCAAGAAAATGATTGATCAAGTATGCCTTCTTTTGCTTATCTTCCGTGTTCTTTAATAGATACTGCATAAGCAAGGACTCATTACAAGTAGAAGCAACTTCTGCAACAAATATCTTATAATTAGAGTAGATATTCGGCTGATTTCGATTACTTAGATAAGAGTGCATTGCATGCCCCATCTCATGCGCTAACGTAAACATATTATCGATGGTATCTGCGTAATTCATTAATACGAATGGATGAACCTTTGCTCCTGCAGAATAAGCACCACTACGTTTTCCTTCATTCTCATAAACATCTACCCAACGATTTTCAAAACCGCTTTTAAGTACAGACAGATATTCTTCTCCAAGAGGAGCTAACGCTTTTAGGATGATCTCCTGCGCTTCTTCATAACTCACCTTAGTATTCATCTCCTGCACGATTGGAGTATAAAGATCATACATATGAAGTTCATCCACATTCATAACTTTTTTTCTAAGGCTCACATAACGATGCATTGCTGGCACTTGATTGCTCACAGCCTCTATCAGACTATGATATACCGATACAGGTACCTCTGTTTCATCCAAAGAAGCATCGAGATTGGATGCATAATTACGCATTTTCGCGTTAAATTGTAGCTGCTTGATCTGCGCATTTAATATTGCAGCTGCTGTATTCTTAAATTGCTCATAAACTGAATATAAAGCTTCAAAGGCTTCCTTACGCACTCTACGATCTGCACTTTCCATAAACGGAATATAATTTCCATGCGTAATTCTAACGTTATCTCCATCTTCATCCGTAATTTCTGGAAATACAATATCTGCATTATTAAGCATACCAAAGATATTCGCTGGTGCTGCTGCAAGGTCACCTGCTGCAGCGAGAATTCTTTCCTCCGCTGGTGACAGAATATGATCTTTCTTCCTTCTCTTCCCTTCAATGTGACGCTTATATACTAACAATGCTTCTTTTTGTTCATAGAAACCTTCCAGAATGATGTCTGGAATAGCGATCAACTCTGGATCCTCAAAAGAAAGCGCTTCCGCAATTTCAACATATGCACTCATAAATGTGCCATACATTCCTTGATAAGTCGCATTGGTTGTATCTTCATCTCTTCTTCGGCCTGCATACTCCGCTAAATTCTCTAAAAGTATATCGATTTCGTCATAACACTGATAAAACTCTAGCAATTCAGCTGCACTGCTTCCTAATCTGCCTTGATACTCAAGTAAACGATCTTTGAGTTTCTTTGCCTTTTTTAGATCCTCGTACCATGCCTCATCTGTAGGATATAAATCCTCAATAGCCCATGTATATTTCTTGTCAACCTCACTTCGTTTTTTCAGCTCTTTGCTCATATTATTTTCCTTTCATATTCTTAATTAAATTTAAGACACAATTATCTTTCCTCTAACTAATCTACTTTATCTAATCGTATCATTCCTCATTTCACATAAATCACCTAATCTTGTGAACGGAATCTCCAAAAATCAATTCTGATTTTAAGGTAACATGCGTTAATGGTGTTGTCATTGGACTTTCCATTAAACTGATCAATCTCTTTGCCGCTTCTTCACCAATATGATCGGTATCCTGCTTTACAGTTGTCAGCTTTGGCTCTAGTGCCTGTGAAACTGTTATCCCATCATATCCTGCAACCGAAACATCCTCTGGAAATCTCAAATCTCTTCGCTTAATTGCTTTAATAACGCCAAGTGCAGCATAATCATCCGGTGCAATAATGCAAGTTGGACGTTCTTTACAATCAAGCAGCTGATATGTGAGTTTCTCCGCCGACTCTGCAACACGGTAAACGCTCTCTAAGAAATAATATTCTGGTACATGAATATTATGTTCAGAAAGCACTTGATGCAAAGCTACCAAGCGATTGTGCGTTACCGCACTCCTATTACCGTAAATATATGCAATTCGCTTATGCCCCTGTGCCACAATATATTCCGCTAACTCTCTCATTCCATTCGTATTATCAGAGACGATGCTAATGGCTTCATTAAAACTATGATCGATTGTTACCACAGGGAAATCACTATTTACGACATCTAGTACCTCTGGACTACTAAAATCTGCACATACAATGCAGATCCCATCAAAATTTCGATATCTACAATGCTCTACATAAGTCATTTTTCGATTACCAATATTGTTCTCAATAAAGGTAATATCATACCCGTGTGCACTCACGTTCTCGCGAAACGAAGCTAATATATGAGCAAAGTATTCATTTCTCAAACCGTAATTTGAAACAGTATCAAATAAGACTCCTATATTATATGTCTTTTTTGTCTTTAACTGACGTGCATAAGAGTTAGGCACATAGCCTAATTCTTCTGCCGCCTTAAGAACAGCCTTTGTAGTTTCCTCACCAATTTCCCGATATCCATTTAAAACTTTACTTACTGTAGAAACCGAAACATTACATTTTAATGAAATATCTCTAATTGTTACCATCTCATTTTTCTCCCAATCCTATTGATTTACTCATCTGTTTCCAGGCCTAATCAATTGTCTTAAATATCGGTTTCAATTTTTGATAAACAACTGCTCCAACAATACCTATTGCCATACCAGTAATGGTACCACCAATGATTAATACAAATAAATAATTGATCATCACTTCTGACATTACAATCATGGCAACGATTATTTGCCCAACATTGTGAGCCACACCACCTGCGATTGATACGCCGACCATGCTAAATCCTTTGATCTTTTTCATTAAAAACATCGTTAGGAAAGCCATACTCGCACCTGCAATACTAAACCATAACATCATCATATTACCAAATGTCATTGCCGTTAATAATACTCGAACAATGGATAAGAAAAATGCTGCTTTTGGTCCAAGTAGATAAAGTGCAATCAAGATAACGATGTTAGCCAGTCCCAATTTTATTCCTGGTACACCAAGATTGAATGGTATTAAGCTTTCTATATAACTAAAAATAAAAGCAAGTGCAATCAACATACCATAAGTGGCAACTTTTTTCGTAGAACCTTTTTGCATAATACTACCTTTCTAGCCTTTCTATTGCTTGATTATAACGCAAGTAACCGTTATTCGCAAATCATTTTTGCGAAAAGAAAAAGGTTACGATTGATAATATTCCATCAATCATAACCTTTTATCTTAACCTTCTGTCTTCATTGCTTCAATTGCACTAATCTTCGTCGCACGTCTTGCAGGAATATAACCAGCAATAACACCCACAACAATAGAGAACAATGCTGCTAGAAATGGAAGCCATATTGGAATCTGAGAGAACTTTGCTCCTGTAGAATCTACAAACCATCCATTACCAGGCATGATTGCTGAAAGCAATGGTCCTCCATACTTATTTACCGCCCACGAGGCAATATAACTTAATCCAATACCAATTGTACCACCGATCAAACCAATTAAGCCAGCTTCAAATAAGAATAATTTCTTAATGTCTTTGATCAAACAGCCTAAAACCTTCATGATACCAATCTCTTTCGTACGTTCATAAATGGACATAACCATAGTATTGGCAATATTGATCGCAGATACTAACATGGCGATCGCACCAATTGCACCAAATACCATCTGTAACATATTTGCTGTATTGATCATTGGGTCCAGTTCTTCCATGGCACTATAAGCGGTTACCCCCAGTTTCTTGATTTCTTCTACGACATCCATTACCTGACGGATATCTTCCACATTGACATAGAGATAATCATATGTTTTCAGCTTTTTTAATGCTCTTTTACGATCTTCTGTTTTTAATGTACTAGCATACTTTTTATAGAGTTCTTTAAAATTGTCAATATCGATATAGGAAGTATACGCATACTCTGTATTCTCCTCAGCAGCGAAAAAACCTACATTGTCATTTAAACTGAAACTAAATGGCTTTTTCCCTTCTGGTGGCATGAAATCTTGAAATTCTACAGTTACCTTATCTTTCTTTAAATTAACTTGCTTCGTCTTTGGTATACGCCCAGAAAATTTATAAAAATAATTCAACCGGTCTTTCGATACGATAATCTTTCGATAATCGTCCTTCGTTAATTGCCTTCCATCTTCGAGGGGCGGATAACCGAAATCACTAGCTGCAGCATAATCAATAACTTCTACATAAAGATATGCTTCGTAATCTCCATTCTTTAACCTTAAGTTGACATTAAACTGTGGGGATATATATTTAACATGTTCAATTTGCTTGATCTTTTCGATAAGTTTATCATCTATTTGAGCAGACTTAGTTTCCATACCAGTGCTTTCATCATAACTCCAACTTTGGGTTACATAGATACGGGAGAGTCCACCATCTTTCATAACCGCTTCTGTGAAGACATTACGAATACCGATACCGATGGATCCCATAACAACAATGGAAATCGTACCAATAACCATACCGATGACTGTAAGTGCAGTTCTAGCTTTTCGGCGAAATAGATTCCTTAATCCCATTTTCAACAAATCGCTAATCTTCATATGCGTCAAATCCTTTTTTGATTCTCTTCTTCGCCAATAAGATTCCTAATACAATACTAACTACTAAAGTGGCACTTGAGATGCCAATGACAAATGGCCAGCTCGCCATAACACTACTCTTTTGTGTTGTAGCTCCTTCCATGCCAGTCATATCGTAACCCATGCCTGTCATATCATAACCCATGTCACCGGCGTCTACACTCACTTGACCATCTTCAGCTATAAATCCATCGTCGCCGAAGGCGGCTTCACCTTCTTTACCAGCTTCAACGTCTGTGGTAACTTCACCTTCTTTACCAGTTTCACCTTCTGCGGCAATTTCATCTTCTATGGCAGTTTCACCGTCTGCAGCATTTCCACTATCTGTGGCAATGGTTCCTTCTTCACCTGCTCCATCTACATTAACTGCTTCTGCTGGTTGCTCTGCAACAGCAGTTGTCTCTGATAATACCACCTTAGCAAATCCTTGCTGATTTAATACTACTATCACTCTAATTCATCCCCTTTCTATAATCCCTCGTCATCCTCATGTTTTTTCTTATATGCTTTGATCATGATCATTCGAACAACTGGAATAAAGATTACTAAAATTGCTACTTGAATTAGAACAAACGCCCATACTGGCAGGATATCCTTTTTAACATCTGCTTGTTCCTCTGGATTAAAACTTGGCATTCCTGGGTCGTACATATCTCCACCCATGAAATCTCCACCTTCTGGCATCTCTCCGACCATAATATCACTAAATTCATGACGATATTCTTCTAAGTCACCATTACTATTCTCAAACTTCATAACGATCGTACCGCTACACATTCCAGAAGTTTGTGGAATAACTTGCACCTCATACATTTCTGGAGTCCCTGGCTGTAATGTTCCGTAATAGCTTGAGTTTCCAGATTCAAGTTTGAAATCACCTTCAATGCTAAAGGTTACGTTTTCCAATGCTGATTTTCCCATATTAATAATATTGAAAGATAATGTGTTTGACTGATTCGCGTACGCCATGTCGCCATCCATACTTACTTGCACATTCTGAATATCTGTACGAATATTTTCAACTGCCTGTAATTTTAGTTTATTCGTCTCTGTCACACCGCCTGCTTCCTGATCCGTTTTTGACATGTTATCATATTCATACTCTAATTTAACTTCTAACTCATATGCACCGGTCTTCACATCTGATTTAACTTTTAAGTCAATACTGTTTTGTATTTCTTCTCCTGAGTTCATACGATCGATGTAAAACGTATTAGTACCTTTTGCTGCTGAAAAAATATTATCTGCCTGGCTAATCGTTACCTTAATATTCTTAGCTGCTTTCGTCGTATGAGTATTCTTTAATGTAAAGTTAAATGGGAAAGTAGAACTTGCTTTTAATTCCTCATCACCAACACCAAAATCACTAACGATAATCTTAGGTTTAGAATTACTATCATTGATAACATCTAAGATATAAGCGGTAGATGTCACCGACTGCTTATTTGCTTTTGAATCAGTAAACTTACATCCAAGAGTTAACGCATTCAAACCTTCTGCCGCATTCTGTCCAACCTTAAAACTCATGGAAACCGTTCTTTTTCCATTGCCCGGAATATCACCTATTTCTTTATATGCCTGGGAGCTAAATGGCTCAAAACCTGAAGTTGCTAGATCATCTGCTCCTACGCTTACACCTGTAATTGGTTTATCTCCACGATTTTCAATATCGAACGTTAACGTTATTTTCTGTCCTACTAATGGACTT
>JAQXNU010000200.1 GCA_029098165.1 Clostridiales bacterium | reverse complement strand
GGATTCTATGAATTATCGAAGATTGGGGCAAACTGATTTGATGGTTAGTGAAATAGGACTAGGTGGAGAATGGCTGGAACGACATAATACGGAAGAAGTAAAGAAAGTTATCGATCAATGTGAAAAAGAGGGGATAAACATCTTAGATTGTTGGATGTCAGAACCGAATGTTCGATCGAATATAGGTCTAGGAATCAAAGGAAAACGAGAACGCTGGATCATTCAAGGACATATTGGGTCAACCTGGCAGAATGGTCAATATGTACGAACTAGAGAGATAGCTCAAGTTCAAGTGGCATTTGAAGATTTGTTAACTCGCTTGCAAACGGATTACATTGATCTTGGAATGATCCATTTTGTAGATTCTCTGGTTGAACTTGATCAGATTGTAAATGGAGAATTGTATGCCTATGTGAAAGATTTAAAAGAGAAAGGAAGCATTCGACATATCGGAATGAGCACCCATAACCCTGAAGTTGCAATTCGTGCTGTGGAGCTTGGCGTTGTAGAGATGATGATGTTTAGCATTAATCCTGCCTTTGATCTGCTTCCTGCAACCGATGATCTCAATAACTATTTCGTCGATGAATATGAAGAGGGACTTAGTGGGATCGATCCTGTACGTGTTAAGTTATATCAACTATGCGAACAGAAGGATGTTGGACTTACGGTAATGAAAGGATTTGCAGGAGGTCGATTGTTCAATGCACAAGCATCTCCGTTTGGAGTGGCATTAACACCAATCCAGTGTATCCATTATGCACTGACGCGTCCGGGTGTTGCCTCTGTGATGGCAGGATTTGATACTCCAGAACAGGTAAAAGATTCTGTCGCTTATGAAACTGCATCCGAAGAAGAGAAAGATTATGCAACTGTATTGGCACGTGCACCTCGTCATGCATTTAATGGACAGTGTACATATTGCGGCCATTGTAAGCCATGTCCAAAGGATATCGATATAGCAATGGTAAATAAATTTTATGACCTTGCTATGATACAGTCAGAGGTGCCGGCTTCCTTGAAAGCGCATTATGAAGCTTTAAAGACAACGGCAGCAGATTGTATTGGATGTGGTGGATGTGAGACAAGATGTCCATTTGGAGTACCAATCGTAGAGAGAATGAAGAAAACAAGAGAACTATTCTGTTCGTAACATAGCACTTAATTTGTGAGAAGAAGGAAATAGCGAATTTATCGTGCGAAATTCCAAGAATAAAAAACGAAGTCCCTACACTTATGGAAGCGATAGGGCTTCATTTTGTTTTATTGCAATTGGTATCATACCAAGTGATTACAATCTTGCACTTACTAACAATTTTGTATATAATAAATACACCTGTATTATTTAAGAGGGCTTTCAATATAAAAGAGTATCAGTACATAAAAACATTTTAGAAATGGCTAAGGAGCAAGCCTTTATATACTTTCAAAGCTTTTTTTAGGACAGGAGTCAACAATAAGGAGAATAAATTATGAATAGTTTTGTTTATGATATACCTACAAAAGTTTATTTTGGTGAAAATCAGTTAGGAAACCTAGGAGAAGAACTCAAGAAATTTGGAAACAAGGTCTTATTGACATATGGTGGCGGATCAATAAAAAAATCTGGCCTTTATGATCGTGTGGTAGCAGAAATAAAGAAATCTGGTTTGGAATTGTTCGAATTATTTGGAATTGAACCAAACCCAAAGGTTACATCAGTAAGACAAGGCGTGGAAATCTGTAAAAAAGAAAACATCGATGTGTTATTAGCTGTTGGTGGTGGCTCTGTCATCGATTGTACGAAGTTTATCGGTGCTGGTGCTTTCTATGATGGAGATCCATGGGACATCGTAACAGGAGAAGCTGAGGTCAAAAATTGTCTCCCAATCGTGGATATCATTACGCTTGCAGCTACGGGATCTGAGATGGACAACTGTGGCGTAATCAGCAATGAAGAAACACAGGATAAGATTGGTAACGGATCAGAATTCATGCGCCCTAAGGTTGCTTTTTTGGATCCAACATTAACTTATAGTGTTAGCAAGTATCAGACTGCCTGCGGTTCTTCCGATATCTTAAATCATATTATGGAAGTTTATTTTACAATGGAAAATGACCTTTATATGTTAGA
>JAQXNU010000199.1 GCA_029098165.1 Clostridiales bacterium | reverse complement strand
TGGCCTAAAGAAGGCAGAGTATTACTTTGAACATTTGAACGAGGATAAGACTTTAAATGGTGCTTTACGAAAAGTACTGGGAGATGGAGTATATCAACGAGGAAGTAACATTACACCAGAACGATTACGATTTGACTTTACCTTTGACCGTAAGATGACCAAGGAAGAATTGGAGAAGGTGGAAGCAATCGTAAATGAGGCAATCTCAAAGAAAATTGATGTCATGGAAGAAGAAATGACCGTGGAGGAGGCACATGCTCAGGGTGCAATCGGTATCTTTGAAAGGAAGTATGGAGAACGGGTGAAAGTCTATACAATCCCAGGATATTCAAAAGAAATTTGTGGTGGTCCTCATGCAAAGAATACAGGTGATCTCGTATCTTTTAAGATTAAAAAAGAAGAAGCATCATCTGCAGGAGTACGGCGAATTAAAGCAACCATTAACGTTTGATTAAAATAATCAATTTAATGTTTACACGTGTTAATATTAGTGGTACGATATCCAATGTTAACACGTGTAAACTTATATATAGAAGAGGAAAAAAGAAATGGAACAAAAGTCATATCATCATGGTTCCTTACAGACAGAGTTAATTGAAGAAGGCTTAGCATTAATTCATGAAGAAGGAATCCGTAATTTTTCATTGCGACGATTGGCAAAAAGAGTCGGAGTAACGCCAACCGCTTGTTACAATCATTATAAAGGGATTGATGACTTATTAGTCGCAATCCAAACCTATGTTACGAATAAATTTAGCTTACGACTACGTGAATGCATGACTGGGAAAAATCCATCGGAAGATATGGAACGAATGGGGATAGCATATGTTATTTTCTTTCTGGAAAATCCGACCTACTTCACATTTATTTATGATAATTCCAATTATGAGATCAAATTAGATGAGATGGGGTTTCAAAGTGATTTTGAGCCATTTAAGATTTTTGAAGAGGCAGGAAGCAAGATGTTAGATGAGAGAGGGATTCCGAAAGAACAACAGAAAGACTATCTACTAATGATGTGGACGGTAGTTCATGGATTAGCGGCAATGGCGAATATGAAAGGATTCCATTATAGTGGGGATTGGGAGAGTCTAGTTGGAAACATGTTAAGAGCACAATGTATATTTTGGGAATGAAAAAGGAGAAAAGATTATGGTAAAAGAAATTGAATCAAGACATTCTGTCAGAGTCTATCAAAAACGAGAGGTGGAGGCAGAGGTAGTAAAACAGTTAAAGAACGAGTGTGAACGATGCAATAAAGAAGGAAAACTAAACATTCAGATTGTATTGAATGAGAGTAAAGCCTTTTCCGGCTTTTTCGTTACCTTTGGTCGTTTTAAAAATGTAATGAATTATTTTGCCCTTGTTGGAGAGGATGATGAAACCTTGGATGAGCGAGCAGGATATTATGGAGAACAACTTGTTTTATATGCTCAGAAGCTTGGGTTAAATACCTGTTGGGTATCGGGTTCCTTTAACAAAAAGAAAAACGGAGTAAAGCTAGGAAAGAATCAGAGATTAGTCTGTCTGATCGCCTTTGGATACGGAGAAACCCAGGGAAGGCCACATAAGAGCAAACCAATAGAAGAACTTTATCAAGCAGACATTCCAGTACCAGATTGGTTTCAACAAGGGATGAAAGCTGCAGCACTTGCACCAACTGCTATGAACAAGCAAAACTTTTGCATTGCTTTAAAGAATGATAAAGTAACGGTGGAATCTACGGTAAAGCCAAATGGAATGATTGATGTTGGAATTGTAAAATGCAATTTTGAACTTGGTTCAGGGAAGAAAATAGTTGGTTAAAATACATGGGAAGGACATGATAAAACATTGAGGATTTTATCAGACGATGTTACAATGAAATAATAGATAATCTAAGAGTTTCCTCAAACTAGTTATGAGATGGGGAGTTTAAATCAGAATCGGAGGATAAGATATGAAATTCCTATTAAATCGTGAGACTCTACAAAATCAGCCAATGTTTTATCAAGAAGAAGAGGCCTATCGTGGAGTAAATAAAATTGCAGACAAGGTAATGGATGACATTGAAAAGGTTTTTGGATATTGTCCAAGGAAAACAAGTAAAAAAGATGAGTTATCGTCTATGGCGGTGATTTATGGTACGCTCGGTAAAAGTACTGTAATTGATGAACTTTGTGAACAAAAACGAATTGATGTCAGCGATGTGAAGGATAAACGAGAAGTTTATCAGATACAATTAGTCAATAATCCTTTTGAGGAAGTTAAGAGCGCTCTCGTTATCGTAGGAAGTGATAAACGAGGCACAATCTATGGACTATTTGAGTTTTCCAGGATGTTAGGAGTATCACCACTGGTCAATTGGTGTGATGTAAAACCACAGCATTTGGACGAAAAAGAAATCGAAGAAAATTATTATTACATATCAAAGGAACCTTCTGTAAGATATCGAGGTTTCTTTATCAATGATGAATGGCCAGCGTTTGGTAATTGGTGCAATCACAGATTTGGTGGATTTAATGCAAAAGCATATGAAGAAGTATTCGAACTTTTATTACGTTTAAAAGGAAATTACTTATGGCCTGCTATGTGGAGTGCCCGTTTTCAAGACGATGGACCTGGACTTTGGAATGCAAAACTTGCAGATGAGTATGGTGTTGTCATGGGAATGTCCCATCATGAGCCATGTCTAAGGCAGGGAGAGGAATATAAATATCTTCGTGGAAAAGATTCTATTTACGGCGATGCTTGGAACTTCATAACGAATCGGGAAGGAATTACTCGATTTTGGGAAGATGGTCTAAAGCGAAGTGGTCAATTTGAGAATGTGATCACGGTAGGTATGCGTGGCGAAGCAGATACTGCGATCATGGGGAAAAATGCGACCTTAGAGGATAATATTAATTTACTTCGCGATGTTTTAAAAACTCAGAACCGCTTGATTAAAGAAAATGTGAACGAGGACCTTACGAAAGTTCCGAGAATGTTAGCATTATACAAAGAAGTAGAACCATTCTTTTACGGAGATGCAATTGCCAAAGGACTGATGGGAGATCCAGAGCTTAATAATGTGATCTTAATGCTTTGTGATGATAATTATGGAAACCTTCGTACACTTCCAACCAGTGAGATGCGTAAGCATAAGGGTGGCTATGGAATGTACTATCATTTTGATTATCATGGCTGGCCGGTTTCTTTTGAGTGGGTCAATAGCTCTTATCTTCCAAAGATTTGGGAACAGATGACGATGGCATATGATTTTGGAGTTCGTGAACTTTGGATCGTCAATGTTGGTGATATCTGTACACAGGAATTTCCATTATCCTATTTCTTAGACTTGGCATATGATTTTGATGCTTGGGGTACCAATAAGATTAATACGACAAAGGACTATACAAAACAGTGGATCGATCAGCAGTTTTCAGTTGCATTTGCCCCAGAGGATCGGGAAGAAATTTATGAGATATTAGATGGTTATACAAAGATTGCCCATAAACGGCGACCAGAAGCGATGAATGCAGAGATCTATCATCCAATGAATTATCGTGAGGCTGACCACGTATTAGAGACAATTGATGAACTTTTAAACAAAGCGCAAGTTTTATATGATAAAGTGAACAAAGAACATCTGCCTGCGTATGTTTCTCTTGTATATTATCCAGCAGTAGCTAATTTAAATCTCCAAAAACTACAGATCTTAGCTGGTAAGAATCATTATTTTGCTAAGATGGGAAGTTTGGAAGCAAATAAAATCGCAACACAGATGAAGGTATGTTTGGAACGTGACACAGCATTAGTAAACGAGTATCACGAAATTGATCATGAAAAGTGGTATGGCATGGGACTATCAGAACATATTGGTTTTAAAAATTGGAATGAGGAAGAATGTCAGAAACCAATTGTAATGACTGTATTTCCAGCAAATAAGCCAAGATTAGCGGTAGCAGTGGATGGAGTAGATGAGTATACCGAAGGTGGCGATTGGACGAAAAAGACTTTGTACTTAAATGATTTTAAGCGTCCAGATGCGGTAAAGGGAAGCTTTATCATAACTAGTTTAAGCGAACAGAAAGCAAGTTATCAGATTACTACGGATGTTGACTGGTTAACACTGTCTAAGACTGAGGGATATTTAGATGGGAAAGAGCTTACACTCGAACGAATCTGGGTAAGCATGGATCGTGAAAAGAGCAAGAAGTACCATAGTGGAACAATCCAGATTAAAACAGGTACGGGAAATATTGAAATTATCGTGAATGTAGAAGGATATCCGACAGAAGAGTTGGAGTCTATGACATTCCTGCCATCAGATTCTTATCTTTGTATGGAAGCAGAACATTATGCTAGAAAAGTAGATGTAATAACAGAACAAGGGATAAATGCTGGTTTTCAAATAATTGAAGACTATGGAAAAACACTATCCGCAGTAAAAGTATTCCCAACAACCATTAACTTTGAAAACAGCAAGGAATGTCCATATGTCGAATATCAGTTTGTTGCAAAAGAAGTAGAAGAATGTGTAATTGAGCTTTATATGCAACCATCCAATCCAGTCGATCGTAACAATCAGTTATTTTATGGACTTCAGTTAAATGATGGTGATAGGAAAATTGTGAATGTCATTCCAGAGGGACTTAAAGTAGGAGATAACAGTGAAATCTGGGGACAAGGAGTACTGAATAATATTCGAAGAAATGCATGTAGTGAAAGATGCAAGGCAGGATTGAATACATTACGAATCTATGCGATCAGTCCTGGATTTGTATTAGAAAAGATTGTGATTTACAAAAAAGGTATAAAACCTGCAGAAAGTTATCTTGGGCCAACAGAATCCTATTATGTATCGAGATCTTATGAAGAACAGTAGGAAGGTTTCGAGAATGGTCTTAGACAGAACATGTTTGAAAGAAGGATATAATATGTGTAGTAAGAATAAAATCGAGATTATGCCTGCCACAAAGCAGGATGTACCTCATATTTTAAATATCGTAAAGCAAGCGTTTGTACAGTATTGTAGTGCAATTGGCATTACAACGATTGCTGCCTTATGTGAGACGGAACAGGATATACTAGATGATATGCGGCAGAAGGAGATTTACATCGCTTATTGTGATGGAGTTCCTGTGGGATCAATCCGTTTAAAAGTGAATGAGGATTCTGCTTTTATCTCCCGTTTTTCTATACTACCAGAATATCAAAGCTTAGGAATCGGAAGTGAGATACTTTCCTTCGTTGACGGATTATTAACTGCATATGGGGTCAAACAAGTTGAACTCTATTCTGCGATTGAGAATCAGCGACTACAAGAGTTTTATACTCGAAATGGATTTAAAGTCATATCGATCGATTCCTCTCGGGGATATCAGAGAGGCTTACTTCAAAAGAAGTATCAATAATTTAGTTAATTTTCAAGTTGTGCCTAAAAATTAGACACAACTTTTTTTTTGTCCGTGTGAAAATTCATAATCATAGATTATGATAGATGTCAGCGGAAAGGAAGTGAGACAATATGAAACAGTTGAAGTTTGTAAAGAGAGGATATAGTTGCCTTGCAATCATCTTTATCATTCTTGGAGGAATTTTATTAATCTGGCCCAAAACAACATTGGAATTTATCTGTAAAATAATTGGTATTGTTTTTTTGATTTGTGGAATATTAAAAATACTTGGTTATTTTTCAAAGGATGTTTTTCAATTAGCATTTCAATTTGATCTTGGATTAGGGATCGTTACCATTATTGTTGGTCTAGTTATGATATTCCGAACAGGACATTTAGTTGAGGTGGTTTCAGCTTCTATCGGTATTTTCATACTAGTTGATGCGGCTCTTAAGATTCAGACCGCGGTAGATGCAAAACGGTTTGGCATTGAGAGATGGTGGATAATCTTGATTATTTCCTTAGTCGTAACGGTGGTTGGAATCTTGCTGATTGTAATGCCATGGAAAACAACCGAATTAGTGACACGACTCATTGGAATCAATTTATGTTTTGATGGATTCTTAAATTTATGGGTAGTACAGAAGACAGTAAAAATCATAAGGAGATTTGAAGAATGAAAAATAAGTTAGTAAAATTAGGGGCAGCTTCCTTAGTTGTTGCTGGTGTTGTGGTTGCAAAGAATAAATTAGAAGAGCAAAAACAGGCAGCAAAAGAGAAGAGAGAAAAAGAACTAGAGACATATCGCAATACAGAGCGTGGCAAACAGAAAAAGAACAGTAAAGGAATTTATTATTCCAGTGGAAATTATGAGGCTTTTGCTCGTCCAGAAAAGCCAGCTAACGTCGATAAAAAATCTGCTTATCTCGTAGGCAGTGGTCTTGCGTCTTTGGCAGCAGCCTGCTTTTTAGTCCGAGATGGTCAGATGAAAGGTGAGAATATTCATATCTTAGAAGCAATGGATATTGCAGGTGGAGCCTGTGATGGTATAAATGATCCGACTAGGGGCTTTGTAATGCGTGGCGGTCGCGAAATGGAAAATCATTTCGAATGTCTGTGGGATCTATTTCATAGCATTCCGTCTCTTGAGATACCAGGAGCTTCTGTCCTTGACGAATTTTACTGGCTGAATAAACACGACCCAAATTACTCCTTATGCCGTGCAACGGTAAATCAAGGTGAAGACGCACATACTGATGGCAAGTTTAATTTAAGCCAAAACGGTGTTATGGAAATTATGAAACTCTTCCTGACGAAGGATGAGGATCTTTATGATAAGACGATAGAAGATGTATTTGATGATGAAGTTTTTGATTCAACATTCTGGCTCTATTGGAGAACAATGTTTGCGTTTGAAAACTGGCATAGTGCGTTAGAAATGAAGTTGTATTTCCAAAGATTTATCCATCATATTGGTGGACTGCCTGATTTTTCAGCGTTGAAATTTACAAAGTATAATCAGTATGAGTCTTTGATCCTTCCAATGCAAAAGTATTTGGAAGCAGCAGGAGTTCATTTTCAGTTTAATACGGAAGTAACCAATGTGAAGTTCGAATTTATAGGAAATAAAAAGATAGCAAAGACAATTGAGTGTAAAGTTAAGGGTGAGGAAACAACCATTGATCTTACAGAGAATGATCTTGTATTTGTTACGAATGGTAGCTGCACCGAAGGTACGATTTACGGTGATCAGGATCATGCACCAGTTGGTGATGCCGAAGTTCGGACAAGCGGATGCTGGAGCTTGTGGAAGAAGATCGCAATGCAGGATGATGCATTTGGACATCCTGAAAAGTTCTGTTCTGATATCGATAAGACAAATTGGGAGTCAGCAACGGTTACTACATCGGATGATAAGATCATCTCTTATATTGAAAAGATATGTAAACGAAATCCGAGAAGTGGACGAGTTGTCACTGGTGGTATTGTAAGCTGCCAGGATTCCAGCTGGCTTCTAAGTTGGACCATTAATCGTCAGGGGCAGTTTAAAGAACAGAGAAAAGATCAGATCTGTATCTGGATTTATAGTTTGTTTACGGATGTTCCAGGTGATTACATTATGAAACCGATGAAAGAATGTACCGGTGCGGAAATCACGGCAGAGTGGTTATATCATCTAGGTGTTCCAGAAGATGAAATTGATGATCTTGCAAAAAACCATGCAGTTTGTGTTCCGACGATGATGCCTTATATTACTGCATTTTTCATGCCAAGAAGAAAAGGAGACCGTCCAGATGTCATTCCAGATGGATGTGTGAATTTTGCCTTTCTTGGTCAGTTTGCTGAGACTCCAAGAGATACGATTTTTACGACGGAGTATTCGGTTCGTACGGCGATGGAAGCAGTTTACGGACTGCTTGGCGTGGATCGAGGCGTTCCTGAAGTTTGGGGTAGCGTCTATGATATCCGGGAGTTATTTGACAGCAGTGTGAAATTAATGGATGGTAAATCACCACTTGAGATCGATTTACCAGGTCCACTAAATGCATTGAAGAAGCTAGTACTTCGAAGAATCAAAGGAACTGTGATTGAAAAGGTATTAAAAGATCATGATGTTTTACGTGATGATATGATGTAAATAAAAAGGACTGAGCAAGGCAAGGAAACATTGTTCAGTCTTTTTTTACTATTGGATATACTCCTATTATGCTGTATTTTTTGATTTTCTGTAGTACTTTAATCTAACTTATTGCATGATCGATAGGAATATTATATTATGATGAATAGAGAGTATTAAGAATTACAAAAGCGTAAAAGGAGAAGAAACTTATGCGAAAAAGTAAAAAATAGAAGAAAAAAGTTATTTCTTTGGAACACCGATTATTATATTCAAAAAGAACGCAAGGTAATTCAAATTATTATGAGGTGATACATATGATTACAACGATGGATATTTTATGTTTACATTTTTATGATTATAAATCGGCCTTTACTGGAAGTGAAGGAAACATGAGATACCGGATTTATAAAGCGGAACATGAAAAGGAAGATGGAGAAAAAGAAGCGTTACTTTCCGTAACGGTTTGGAAAGGACCTTATGCTTTTGATCATACGAAGGAAGAAAAGATTGTTAAAGAGTTTCCATTTACGGAAGAAGGCCAGAAAGAAGCAGTTAACTGGCTAAATGATGAGTATACCATTTTAGGATAAGAATAACGATTTGGATAATACATAAAAATAAGTGTATTTTTTTCATTTATTTGTTATTATATTAAAATGCTGAGGATGAAAGAACTTAGAATAAAAAATGTTAAGGAAGTGGGATAAAGTGAAGAAGAAGGTTTTAATGACTTCAGTGATTGGTTCATTTGTTGCGTTGTTGACGGTAACAACAGTCTTATTAGTAAAAGTGATTCAATTGGAGAATCGTATCGGCGTAAAAGTGAATACAGAAATTGGAGCGGTTGACCTTGAGGAGTATTTGGACGGAAAGTATGTAAAAGTAAGCGAGGAGATTAATCCAGATTGGGATAAATGGAATGATGTCCGTTATTCCTATGGTTTCGATAAGAATGAACAGCCAATCTACAATACGGTAAATGGTGTATTGGAATCGGATACCATGATATCGGTACGTGGTGGAAAAGGTAGATGGAATCACCGTTTTGTTTCTGGTGGTCATGTATTTGAGGGATGGTCAGGTAAGGAACTTAGCCGTCTTACAATGATTATGGGTAAATTTCATGAAACCTTTGCATGTATTCAAACCTATTCGCCAAAGGGATTATATCAGGATGAGCGTCGTTTTGGTTGGATTAAGATAGGCTCTGATGAGAAGAAAAAAGGTGTTGACTTTTCTCAAGGCTGGACGAAGTTTTACACTCCACTAACTTTACAGAGCAGAAAATCAGCTCCCAAAAAGGTAATCGATAGCGATTTAAACCCACAATTAAAATCAAGTAAAGTTTTAGTGGGTACGATGTATTATGACGTAACTTTGAAAAAAGTAAGAGTCATGACAGAAGATGGATGGAAGAGTTTCGTCTTAGAATAGACATAAAAAAGGCTGTGAAAGCAACGAGAGTCACTTTTCACAGCCTTTATTACTTTGGTTAAGGAGGCTGTAATATGCAAATCGTAGGCTGGTTATAAGAATTCAAGAAATCGTGGAGTACAAGCATGCTAAAAATGCCGTTCAATACATATACATATTATACGATAGTGTCAAAAAAGCAGGATAATTGATAGATAAACAAGACCGAAATAGTTCACAAAAAAATAATGTTAAAAATTCCCAAATAGTTCATTGACAAAACTAAATTATGGAGTATATCATATAAATGAACAAGCCTATACATCCCGAATAATCTTGGAATCTGAGATGCTTGTTAATAGCGTTTCTCGTGATTCTAAGCCCAACTCACTTTTTACATTCAGCATTGTTCAATACATTTAAAGGAGTGAGCATTCATGAGAAAAGGGAAGAAGAATTTATTTCGGCGCATCATTGTTATGCTAGTTGTGTTCACAATGACTTTGACGGGTTTTCCTAATAACTTGTCAAAAGCATTAGCAGCAAAACAAAGCGAAGTTACTTTCAAGTCTGCAAGTTACAGAGTTCTAAGTGTAGGAGAGTCCTATGACTTCAATTTAACGAAGAACCAAAAAGGGGCAAAGTACGTATGGACGAGTAGTGAACCTTCTGTCGCAACCGTTAGTAAAAGGGGTGTTGTTACTGCAGTTGCACTTGGAGAAACAACAATCACATGTAAGGTAACAAATAAAAAAGACACAACTATATTAGAAGCAAAAGTATATGTTAAGAAAGCATCGAATCAGCCGGCCAAGAGTATGAAGATTACGAATAAGATTGCTTATTTGGCTAAGGGGGAGCAGTACAGACTGAACAAAGAGTTCACACCATCTATTGCTTACGATTGTGTGAACTGGTATACTAGCAATACAAACGTAGCAACGGTTGATAAGAATGGTGTTGTAACTGCAAAAGCGAATGGTAAAGTAGTCGTAAAGGCAACTACGTTAACAGGTAAAGTTTCAGCCAGTGTTACGATCATAGTATCCAATAGTGTTAGAGTAAATGATCAGAATGGTTTGGATAAAGCATTAGCAGATAAAGACATTGATACGATCATCATCAAGTCAGATGAAGACGTGAAACTCAATATTTCAAAAGGTGATTATTCTAATAAACAATTCATTCTAAGTATTTCTAATGGATCCATTGTTGTTGAAGATGGAGCAAAAGCTGAATTTATTGTAAAAAAAGCAGCAAAGAAACTCAACTTTACAATTAATGGTGATGCAAGTATTACGGCACAAAAGGCATGTAATATCACAATCGATGGTAATTCAAAAAATATTCCAAGTATAAAAGTCAATGCAAAGAACGTTGAAGTACATACGAAACTTCCAGTCAATATAACAGCAGCAAAGAAGATGAAATTGGAGTTGTTATCGCAAGAGGCTGTAAAGACGACATTTCATGTTGCAAAAGATGATCTTATTCCTGAAGTAACAGGTAATGGTACGATCAGTGGCAAAGTTGGTGAAAAAACAGTTAACGTACAAGGTGCAGGCACTACCGCGAGTCAAACTACAACAGGTGGATCTAGCAGTGGAGGTTCTGCTTCGGGCGGAAGTACAACTCCAACTGTAACACCAGTTCCAAAACCAGAAAAGATTAAAGTAGATGAGAATGGTTTGGATGAGAAAGGTAGAATGGTTGCATACTTTGGCACTCCAGTTATGGATGGCGTGATTGATGACATTTGGAGAGATGCAGTTGCAGTATCGCCAAAAGTTAGTTCAGGTACTTCTTCCATCTCAGCTACATTTAAGACATTATGGGATGACAATGCAATCTACTTCCTAGCTGAAGTGAAAGATGCTGATCTATCCGCAGAAGCAGCAAATGTTTATGAACGTGATAGCGTGGAATTTTTCTTAGATGAAAACAATGATAAGACAGTGTCATATAGTGGTGACGATCTACAGTATCGAATCAACTATCTGAATCAGAAATCTGGAGATCATGGCGATCTTACAAGATTTTATCCAATTGCTAAGGTTGTTGATGGTGGATATATAGTAGAAGGTAGAATTTCCTTTACAGGAACACCAGAGAATAATAAAGTCTATGGTATTGAAATGCAGATCAATGATGCAAAAGGTGGATCCCGTATTGCTACCTTAAACTTGTTTGATATGACCGGAAAAGCTTTTGAAAATACAAGTACGTTTGGTGAGATTATCTTAACAGGTAAGGGACCAGATTCTGTTTCTGGCTTAAATCCATACAAATTGATCTCTTTAATTGAAAGTGCAAATGAAATTGAGTTAGTACGTTATAGCAACGGAGATGTAGTAAAGAATCTAGTAGATAAAGCAGAAGCTTTGCTTGCGGATAAAGCTACCGTTCAGAAGCAGATTGACGATTTATCCGCAGAACTGGATGCTGCAATCCGTGCACTGAGACATAACGATGAATCTTTTGATGAGAAAGAATGCAGACAGATACCATTGGAGTATAAGATGTATGATCCTTATCCAGGTAGAATCGAACGTCTGGACTATACAACAAGAACCTATGATAAAGATGATGATAGAGAATTAAGCAAATATCTTCATGTTTATCTTCCATATGGTTATGATGCTAATAATAAAGAAAAGAAATATAATATCTTATACTTAATCCATGGTATGAGTGAAAATCAGCATACTGTTTTTGGTGGAGAAGGACAGACATCCGAATTAATGAAGGTTGTAGACAATTTAGTAGCAAATGGAAAATTAGAGCCAATGATCATTGTAACACCAACTTGGTACAATGATGGATCAAGCAGAGATATGTTCTACTTAGTACAGAACTTCCATAACGAGCTAATCAATGATATTCTTCCAGCAGTTGAAGGTAAGTATAATACTTATGCACAATCTACAACAACGAACGATTTCGTTGAGACAAGAGATCATCGTGCATTCGGCGGCTTCTCTATGGGTGGCGGATGTACTTGGTACAGCTATATCTACTGTATTGATTATTTCAAATATTACGTACCAGTAAGTATGTGGTGCTTACAGGATGCAAGTAATCTACCTTATACAGGAACAGATGATGAGAAGAAAGCCCAGTATTTGAATGATATTGCTGTAAATGCAGGCTACGGTAAAGATGACATCAGAGTGTTCTGTGCAACTGGTACGGATGATATGGCATATGGTGGAATGGTTTCCCTCATTGATGCTATGAAGAAAGTAGATGGAGTATTTAATTATTCTGCTGACCTTCGTAAAGGTAATTTCTATTTCTTACAGTTAGAAGGCGGTACTCATATCTGGAACTGTGTTAACAGATATTTATATAATATCCTTCCAGATTTATTTGAAACTCCGATCAAAGAATCTACAGGATCTGACTGGCCTGTATTGGATGAATATGGACTGGATAATAATGGTTATGCAGTTGCTAAGTTTGGTTCTCCAATCGTGGATGGTATTGAAGATGCGATTTGGGATCAGGCAGTAACAATCGTTCCAAAGTATAATACAAGTACAGATGGAACGAAGGGTACGTTTAAAGCTATGTGGGATGATAATGCTTTATATGTTTTGGGCAAAGTACAGGATCAGAATATGTCAGTAGAGTCAGTGAACCCATATGAACAGGATTCTATGGAAATCTTCATGGATGAGAATAATGATAAGACTCAGGAATTTGGCGTAGATGATGTTCAGTTCCGTGTAAATTATGAAAATAGCAAGACCGCTGACAAGGGTGATATTGCGAGATTCTATACACAGTCGAGCAAGGTTGATGGTGGTTACGTTATTGAAGCAAGAATTGAATTTCAGAATACACCAGTAAATAATAAAGTTCTTGGTATTGAGTTACAGATCAATGACGGAAAAGGCACAGGACGTGTTGGTACCTTAAATGTGTTTGATCAAACTGGTGGTGCATGGAATGATACAAGATTATTCGGTAATATGATATTAAAGGGTAGACCAAGCGTACCTACTGCCAACACAAATCCTTATAAATTATTCAGCTTAATCGATAGTACAGAGCGTATGGATTTATCAGAGTATACGAACGCCTCTGTTTTGACGGATGCTGTTGCAGCTGCTAAAGTAGTGGCAGCTAATCCAGAGGCAACTCAGGCAGAAATTGATGCACAGATTGTTGCAATTAAGACTGCAATTGACTCTTTAACAATGACAGAAGATGCGGCTAATGAAAAGAGATATGTAAGTGTTCCAACTGAGTACAAAGGTGAGAGCACACAGCCCGGTACGATTGAAAGTATGACTTATGAAGCTCCTAACGCAAGTGGTAGCATGGATACTAAGAAGATGAACATTTATCTTCCATATGGATATGATCCAGCCAATACCGAGAAGAAATACAATGTGTTCTATTTGATGCATGGCGGCGGAGAAGACGCAGATACCCTGTTTGGTGGTGCAGGAGAAAGCAGGGAACTGAAACGTATCATTGATAATATGATCGCAAATGGAAAGATGGATCCAATGATTGTTGTTACGCCAAGTTTCTATAAAGGAAGCGACGATGTAGCTACATTCTATAAAGAATTAATAGATATCATCATTCCAAAAATTGAGACAACTTACAATACCTATGGTGGATCAGGTAGCCTGGAAGACATCAAAGCTTCTCGTGAACATCGTGCATTTGGTGGATTTTCCATGGGTTCTGCTTGTACATGGTATGTATATATCAATTGCTTAGATTATATTAAGTATTATGTACCATTGAGTGGTGATTGTTGGGCACTGACTGGATCTGCAAGTAGTGCTATGGCGAAAGAAACAGCAGAGTACCTTGCTAATGTTGCAAAAGAGAAGAACTATGGACCAAAGGATTTCTATTTGTTCTGTGCAACAGGCAGTAGTGATATTGCCTATCCTAATATGAATCCTCAGATGCAGGAGATGAAGAAACTTACGGATACGTTTGTTTATTCTGGAGATATTACAAAAGGCAATTTCTATTTCATCGTAGCTGATGGTGCAACCCATGCATGGAACTTTGTAAATCAATATATCTATGATATATTACCTGACTTATTTCAATAAATAGAATAGGTATTAAAGAACAGGGGCTATGAAATAAATAGCAAAAAGATTAAGGAGGGAGGTGAGGAATCACATTAGAAATTGGCTATGTACGGCCGAACGGGAAAGGCAGCCAAATTCTAATGTGATTCCCCGCCTCCCTCCTTGTTGCTCATTTCGCTATTATTTCACAGTCCCTGTTCTTTTAGTGATTAGAATCCTACGGTTCCGTTCTCTGTACAGGTTTTACAATCGCACTTTTGACTTGTAGAACCGCATACCTGAGTATCATCAGGGGTTTCACAAGGAATACGGCCTAAGGAAGTATTATCACAGGTACGATTTTGAAGTACGCATAAAGGATTCGGCGCTACTTCAAAACGATAATCGTTACCTTTGCAGTTGATATATTGTTCAATTACATGATGACTGGCAACACGGTCAACATTACAATGCGAGATATTCTGGAAACAGAAAAACGCATCATTGTCAGAAAGTGAGTTTAATGGGACAATGCATTCACCTTTTTGTGTATTTCCTGTTGTTGCATCAATAATCGTACGAACGTATTCAATATTTGGATGCAGGCATAGGATGGTTGGGAAAGTACCACAAGGAATAACCTTTTGCCAATCGGTACATTCATATTTTGCTAATAAGTCTTTTGCTTTATGAAGGTGCGCAATTTCCTGACATAAGCACTGTTCCCAAAGCTTCTTAATACAAAGATCACATTCTGTTTGCATACAGGAGTAGTATAGATAGCATTCTGTATACTCATGAAGTAGTAATTCTTCCAACCAGGTAGGAGTTGTATCCTTTAAACTTTCATACTGACTGACATGTTCTTCTTCCACCATACCAATTTCCTGATAAAGTCTTCGGCCTAAATCTGACTTATTATATAGGTTTGCAACATTCATATAATAATTCATTGTCTGTTGTTCAGCAGCAGTAATGATACCAATATTTAACTTGGATAACAGACTGGATTTATCATAATTAAGATCGCAGTTAACGGTATCTTTTGGATAACGGTGATGAGCAATCGTTGGACGAGCTGGTGTTATTTCGGTATAGCCACCAACTAATTTTTCTGGACAGATTCCATATTCATAATCTAATAAATTCGAGTAACGGTAAAGATGATCAAAATCTTCTAGTAAAGCAAAGTTAAGAGTATTTCTAACATAGCAGTTTGGTTCTTGCTTTGCGAGAGCGGCGGTCAAATCAACGGCAAGTTGCTCGTAGGTGATCGTATGCTCCAAAATCGTCTCATCCTTTGGCTTGAGACAACTGATACGTTTCTGCTGTTGTTGTTCGATTCTTCTTGTCATCGCTAATTCGCGTCGTAAATCATTATCT